>NZ_JBEXSR010000011.1:0-206202 GCF_040613735.1 Streptomyces sp. NPDC006235 | reverse complement strand
ACCTGCTGAGGTGCTGGACCGGCACCTGCACCACCTGCGGACGACCCCTCACCACCAGCAGAACCAGAGCCAGAACCTAACGAAGCACTACTAGGGCAACCACGACGCACTCGCAGCCGCGTACGCACGGAAGGGGACGTGTCGGGGGGGTGTGTCCGCCCGCAGCGGTTGGCGCGTCAACGCCGGCTGGTTGGTGTGTGACCCCATCGCGCCGTTCCGAGGACGGACACCCCCCGGCGCGGCCCCGACCCACCACCACAGCGCAGGCGCTACGAGCGCAACCAGTCGTCCACCCCGGCCAGCAGCTTCGCCTTCACATCCTCCGGCGCCGCCGACCCCCGGACCGACTGCCGCGCCACCTCCGCCAGTTCCTCGTCCGTGAACCCGTGATGCCGCCGCGCGATCTCGTACTGCGCGGCAAGACGCGACCCGAACAGCAACGGGTCGTCCGCGCCCAGCGCCATCGGGACCCCCGCCTCGAACAGCGTCCGCAGCGGCACGTCCTCCGGCTTCTCGTACACCCCCAGCGCCACATTCGACGCCGGGCACACCTCACAGGTCACACCCCGCTCGGCCAACCGCCGCAGCAGCCCGGGATGCTCCGCCGCCCGCACCCCGTGCCCCACCCGGTCCGCCCCCAGGTCGTCCAGACAGTCCCGCACCGACGACGCCCCCGCCAACTCGCCCCCGTGCGGCGCGGACAGCAGCCCGGCCTCCCGGGCGATCGCGAACGCCCGGTCGAAGTCCCGCGCCATGCCCCGCCGCTCGTCGTTCGACAGCCCGAACCCGACGACCCCCCGGTCCGCGTACCGCACCGCCAGCCGCGCCAGGGTGCGCGCGTCCAACGGATGCTTCATCCGGTTCGCCGCGACCAGCACCCGCATCCCGAGCCCGGTCTCCCGCGACGTCGTCTCCACCGCGTCCAGGATGATCTCCAGCGCCGGGATCAGCCCGCCCAGCCGCGGCGCGTACGACGTCGGATCGACCTGGATCTCCAGCCACCCCGACCCGTCCCGCAGATCCTCCTCCGCGGCTTCCCGCACCAGCCGCTGGATGTCCTCCGGCTCCCGCAGGCACGAGCGCGCCGCGTCGTACAGCCGCTGAAAGCGGAACCAGCCCCGCTCGTCCGTCGCCCGCAGTCTCGGCGGCTCCCCGCCGCTCAGCGCCTCGGTCAGCGCGTCAGGAAGACGCACCCCGTGCTTGTCGGCCAGCTCCAGCACGGTCGCGGGCCGCATCGACCCGGTGAAGTGCAGGTGCAGATGGGCTTTCGGCAGCTCAGAGACATCACGTACACGCTCCATTCCAGGATCCTGCCGTACGCCCCAGCCGTCCCGGAAGCTGTTTCCCCTTTCGTGGTCTTGCTCGCACAAACAAATGGGGCACATACCGAATTCGGTATGTGCCCCAGGCCGGGAGGCCGACGCGGCGGACGTCAGTCCTTGGCCTCCGCCAGCAGCTTCTGCATCCGGCTCACGCCCTCGACGAGATCCTCGTCACCCAGCGCGTACGACAGCCGCAGATACCCGGGCGTACCGAATGCCTCACCCGGCACCACCGCGACCTCGGCCTCCTCCAGGATCAGCGCGGCCAGCTCGACCGTGTCCTTGGGCCGCCGGCCCCGGATCTCCTTGCCGACCAGCGCCTTCACCGACGGGTACGCGTAGAACGCGCCTTCCGGCTCCGGGCACACCACGCCGTCGATCTCGTTCAGCATCCGCACGATGGTCTTGCGGCGCCGGTCGAAGGCCTCCCGCATCTTCTCCACGGCGACCAGGTCACCGGAGACGGCGGCCAGCGCGGCGGCCTGGGCGACGTTCGAGACGTTCGACGTGGCGTGCGACTGGAGGTTCGTCGCGGCCTTGATCACGTCCTTCGGGCCGATGATCCACCCGACCCGCCAGCCCGTCATCGCGTACGTCTTCGCGACACCGTTCACCACGACGCACTTGTCGCGCAGCTCGGGCAGCACCGCCGGCAGCGACACGGCCGAGGCGTCGCCGTAGACCAGGTGCTCGTAGATCTCGTCGGTCATCACCCACAGGCCGTGCTCGACGGCCCAGCGGCCGATCGCCTCGGTCTCCTGCTCGCTGTAGACCGCGCCGGTCGGGTTCGACGGCGAGACGAAGAGGACGACCTTCGTCTTCTCCGTACGGGCCGCCTCCAGCTGCTCGACGGTCACCCGGTAGCCGGTCGTCTCGTCGGCGACGACCTCGACCGGGACACCCCCGGCCAGCCGGATCGACTCCGGGTACGTCGTCCAGTAGGGCGCGGGCACGATGACCTCGTCGCCCGGGTCGAGGATCGCGGCGAAGGCCTCGTAGATGGCCTGCTTGCCGCCGTTGGTGACGAGGATCTGCGACGCGTCGACCTCGAGGCCCGAGTCGCGCAGCGTCTTCGCGGCGATCGCGGCCTTCAGCTCGGGCAGCCCGCCGGCCGGCGTGTAGCGGTGGAACTTCGGGTTCTTGCAGGCCTCGATCGCGGCCTCGACGATGTAGTCCGGAGTCGGGAAGTCGGGCTCACCGGCGCCGAAGCCGATCACCGGCCGCCCGGCGGCCTTGAGGGCCTTGGCCTTGGCGTCCACGGCGAGGGTGGCGGACTCGGAGATCGCGCCGACTCGGGCGGAGACCCGGCGCTCGGTGGGAGGGGTTGCAGGGCTCATGCGCCCCATCGTTTCAGACTGGAAACGTGCGCGGCACGGGGGTTTCACAGACTGAACAACGCCGGGCAAATCCCTGAACAACAGTGCGGATCGGCCGCACGGCCTGGGCGATCTTCAGCCGGAGCCCTGCCGTCCGCTCCCCGCCCGACAGGCGATCTTCCGCCAACGAGGCCTTGCCGGAGCCCTTTCTGTTCGACGACCGGCCGCAGACCACGTACACTCTCACCTCGTTGGCCTCTCGCAGGCCGCGCCCGTTCGGTGCACATCAAGCATTCGGACGGATGCGGTACGTTGGGGGACACACAAAGGGTCGTAGCTCAATTGGTAGAGCACTGGTCTCCAAAACCAGCGGTTGGGGGTTCAAGTCCCTCCGGCCCTGCTACACACACCTTCGCCAGGATGTGTGCGCATGTACGTACAGCAATGCACCGCCGTGCGGCTCAGACCGGGCGCGGCACGGCCACGACCCGGAATCAGGTGAGGACGAGTGACGGACGCCGTGGGCTCCATCGACATGCCTGATGCCCAGGACGAGGCGCCGGAGTCCAAGAAGACCCGCAAGGGCGGCAAGCGCGGCAAGAAGGGCCCGCTGAAGCGGCTTGCCCTCTTCTACCGCCAGATCGTCGCGGAGCTGCGCAAGGTCGTCTGGCCGACCCGCAACCAGCTGACGACGTACACGACCGTGGTGATCATCTTCGTGGTCGTCATGATCGGCCTCGTCACCGTGATTGACTATGGACTCAGCAACGCCGCCAAGTACGTGTTCGGCTGAGCCGCCCGCGAAGAGCGCCGAGGTACCCGGCGCTCCTTTCGCATGTTCCACCCCTATGTATCCAGGAAGAAGCAGCCACCGTGTCTGACCCGAACGTGAACGACGCCATCGAGCCTGTCGAGTCCGTCGAGGACGAGCTCGACACCGTCGAGGGCGCGGACAGCGAGGACACCGAGACCTCCGCCGAGGTCGAGGCTGCCGACGCCGTCGCGGATGACGCCGCCGAGGCGGAGACCGAAGACGCTGAAACGGACGCCGAAGAGGCCGCGGAAGAACTCGAGGAAGAGCCCGAGGACGACCGCGACCCGATCGAGAAGCTCCGCGAGGAACTGCGGGTCCTGCCCGGCGAGTGGTACGTCATCCACACCTACGCCGGCTACGAGAACCGCGTGAAGACCAACCTGGAGCAGCGCGCCGTCTCGCTGAACGTCGAGGACTACATCTTCCAGGCCGAGGTGCCGCAGGAAGAGGTCGTCCAGATCAAGAACGGCGACCGCAAGACGATCAAGCAGAACAAGCTCCCGGGCTACGTCCTGGTCCGCATGGACCTGACGAACGAGTCCTGGGGCGTTGTCCGCAACACCCCGGGTGTCACCGGCTTCGTGGGCAACGCCTACGACCCGTACCCGCTGACGCTGGACGAGATCGTCAAAATGCTCGCCCCGGAGGCCGAGGAGAAGGCCGCCCGCGAGGCCGCCGAGGCCGAGGGCAAGCCGGCTCCGCAGCGCAAGGTCGAGGTCCAGGTGCTGGACTTCGAGGTGGGCGACTCGGTCACCGTCACCGACGGCCCGTTCGCCACGCTCCAGGCGACCATCAACGAGATCAACCCGGACTCGAAGAAGGTCAAGGGCCTCGTGGAGATCTTCGGCCGCGAGACGCCGGTCGAGCTCTCCTTCGACCAGATCCAGAAGAACTAGCACCACCCCGGCTTCCGAGCAGGTCAGACGGGCTCCTGGAGTCCGCCTGACCTGCTCGGTTTTTGGCCGCACATGGATACCCGTTATCGTTGTGCGGTATGCCTCCATCCGGCTGATCCGGTTCGGAGGCTGGAAAACTCTCACTAGGACCCGGAGAGAGCACATGCCTCCCAAGAAGAAGAAGGTCACGGGGCTCATCAAGCTCCAGATCCAGGCCGGTGCCGCCAACCCGGCCCCGCCGGTCGGCCCCGCGCTGGGCCAGCACGGCGTCAACATCATGGAGTTCTGCAAGGCCTACAACGCCGCGACCGAGTCGCAGCGTGGCTGGGTCGTGCCGGTGGAGATCACGGTCTACGAGGACCGCTCCTTCACCTTCATCACCAAGACCCCGCCGGCCGCGAAGATGATCCTCAAGGCCGCGGGCGTGGCGAAGGGCTCGAGCGAGCCGCACAAGACCAAGGTCGCGAAGATCACGCGTGACCAGGTCCGCGAGATCGCCACCACCAAGATGCCCGACCTCAACGTCAACGACCTGGACGCCGCCGAGAAGATCATCGCCGGCACCGCCCGTTCCATGGGCGTCACGGTCGAGGGCTGAGCCCCAACCCCATCAGCAGAAGTGGCAGGGCCTGCTCGGCCCGGACCACGACTCCTAAGAATCCACAGGAGCAGTAGTGAGCAAGCGCAGCAAGTCCCTTCGCGCTGCGGACGCCAAGATCGACCGGGAGAAGCTCTACGCCCCGCTCGAGGCCGTCCGTCTCGCCAAGGAGACCTCCACGACCAAGTTCGACGGCACCGTCGAGGTCGCCTTCCGTCTGGGTGTCGACCCGCGCAAGGCCGACCAGATGGTCCGTGGCACCGTGAACCTCCCGCACGGCACCGGTAAGACCGCCCGGGTCCTGGTCTTCGCGACCGGCGACCGTGCCGAGGCCGCGCGTGCCGCGGGCGCCGACATCGTCGGCGCCGACGAGCTGATCGACGAGGTGTCGAAGGGCCGTCTGGACTTCGACGCCGTCGTTGCCACCCCGGACCTCATGGGCAAGGTCGGCCGCCTCGGCCGTGTGCTCGGTCCGCGTGGTCTGATGCCGAACCCGAAGACCGGCACCGTGACCCCGGACGTGGCCAAGGCCGTGACCGAGATCAAGGGCGGCAAGATCGAGTTCCGTGTGGACAAGCACGCGAACCTGCACTTCATCATCGGCAAGTCGTCCTTCGACGACACCAAGCTGGTGGAGAACTACGGCGCCGCGCTGGAGGAGATCCTCCGTCTGAAGCCGTCCGCCGCCAAGGGCCGGTACATCAAGAAGGCCGCCATCACCACCACGATGGGCCCCGGCATCCCGGTCGACCCGAACCGCACCCGCAACCTCCTCGTCGAGGAGGACCCGGCGGCGGTCTGAGCCTGACGGCTCACGCAACCGGTCACGGGCCCCGCACCTCTCACAGGTGCGGGGCCCGTTCCCTTTTCCGGTACGTACGCTTACGTACGCCTTTTCGGTACGTACACCGGTGGCCTGGGTTAACGTGCGGGAACCGGATGCGAACGGGGGAACGTATGCAGGGCACGACCGTGCGCAGCGTGGGCCTGGTGCTCGCGGTGGCGAGCGCTCTGACGGGGGTGGCCGCCTGCACCTCCTCGGACTCCTCCGACAGCCCCGCCAAGGAGGACCGCGCCGCCCACGGGCAGTCCGTCGCGGCCCTGCGCGCCGCAGAGCGGGCCACCCAGCGGGCCGGCTCCGCCCGGGTCGAGTCCACGACGACCATGGGCTCGCTGATGTCCATGACCGCCGACGGCACCCTCGGCTGGGCCGACGGCATCACCGGCACCCTCAGCATCACGTACACCGGCGGCACGATGGCCGACACCATGCGCAGGCTCGGCAGCACCTCCATGGAGGCGCGCTACCTGCCCGACGCCTACTACGCGCGCATGGGCGAGAAGTTCGCCGAGCAGGCCGGCGGCAAGCACTGGATCCGGTACGCCTACGAGGATCTGAAAGCCCTCGCCGGGGGCTCCGGAGCCCATCTCGGGGACCAGATGCGCAGCACCACACCGAACCAGTCGGTGAAGCTCCTGCTGGCCTCCGGGGACGTCAGGAAGGCCGGCGAGGAGTCCGTGCGCGGCCGGCCCGCCACGCACTACTTCGGCACGGTGGCCGCCGCGGACGTCACCGACGCCGCCCTGAGGAAACAGCTCACCGAGGCCGGTGTCACCACCGAGACCGTCGACATCTGGATCGACGAGCGGAACCTGCTCGTCAAGAAGGTGGAGAAGGCGCGGATGAGCACGGGCCTGATGACCCAGACCGCGCACTACGGCGACTACGGCGTGCGGGTCCGGGCCCAGCGGCCCCCCGTGTCCGACACGGGGGACTTCGAGGACCTGATGCGGAAGAAGTCCGGTACGCGCTGAGGTCCCCGGGAATTCTCATAGATCACTTGTGCCCCTCTGGGATAGGCTCACGGCCTTGCTGTGAAGCAATCGCGCATTCCTTGGGGGGAATCAATGAAGGCATCCATACCTGTCGCCGGGCTGGGCGCCCTGCTGCTCGCCGCCGGTGCGGTCGGCTGCGGTGCGGAGCAGTCGCCGGAGATGACGCCCGCGGCCGCCGTCGCCAAGGCGGCGAAGAACACCGACGACATCACGTCCGTCCGGTACCGCCTGAGCGGTACGTCGCCGGAGTCCGGCAAGGTCAAGGGCGAGGCGTCGATGCGCCTGAAGCCCACGATCGCCATGAGCATGAAGATGACGGGGACGGTCGACGGAGCCGCCGAGACCGTGGAGATCCGCCTCGTCGACAAGGCCATGTACCTCGGTGGGGGAGCCGAGATGGCCAAGGAGATGGACGGCAAGACCTGGATGAAGTTCGACCTGTCCGGCTCCGACGCCGGCAAGGAGCTGGACCAGTCGGGGCCCACGAGCCAGGCCGAGCAGAACCCGGCGGCGGAGTCCACCTTCCTCACGAGCGCCAAAGACGTGAAGAAGGTCGGTACCGAGAAGGTCGAGGGCGTCGAGACGACCCACTACACGGGCACGTTCACCCTCGCCGATCTCCGAGCCTCCCTGAAGGGCAAGGACGCGAGCATCCGCGAGAACCGCGAGAAGAGCATCAAGCAGTACGAGAAAATGGGCGTCGAGAAGTTCACGATGGACACGTGGATCGACGGCGACGACCACACCAAGCAGTTCCGGATGAAGGGCGCGGCCGACAAGGGCCCGCTCGACATGACCATCACCTTCCTCGACTACAACAAGCCGGTGAACGTCACGGCCCCGCCGGCCAAGGACGTCGCCGACCTCGCCGACCTGTTCAAGGAACTCGACGCGAGCTGATCCGTCGTACGGGCGGATTTGCTTGACAGCGATCCGTTCCCGTACCCTCCTACAGAAGCCAAAGACCGCTGGTCGTTTACCGCGCGCTCGGACGAGGGTGCGGTGGCCGAAGGATCCGCTGAACGGCGGACGGCCCGCGCAGGTGACACTTGGAGAAGCTCCCGGAGTCCGCCGCCTCGTGTGTGCGTACAAACGGTCGAGCTGCGCCCCGTGCCCCTGCGCCGGGGCGTTTCGTTTTCCCCAGTCCTCCTTCGGGTCCGCGCGGTCCGAATCACCCGGAAGGAGGCCGAGGCTCATGGCGAGGCCTGACAAGGTCGATGCCGTCGAGGAGATGCGGGACAAGTTCCGCGACTCCAACGGCGCTGTCGTTACTGCGTACACCGGTCTCACCGTGGCGCAGCTGCAGCAGCTGCGTCGTTCACTCGGTGAGAACGCTCATTACCGTGTGGCGAAGAACACGCTGACCAAGATTGCGGCCAACGAGGCCGGGATCACCGCGATCGACGACCTCTTCACGGGTTCGTCGGCCGTCGCCTTCGTGACCGGTGACCCGGTCGAGGCGGCGAAGGGTCTCCGTGACTTCGCCAAGGACAACCCCAACCTGGTCATCAAGGGCGGCGTCCTTGACGGCAAGGCGTTGTCCGCCGATGAGATCAAGAAGCTTGCGGACCTCGAGTCCCGCGAGGTTCTGCTCTCCAAGCTGGCCGGTGCCATGAAGGGCAAGCAGTCCCAGGCTGCCTCTGTCTTCCAGGCGCTGCCGTCGAAGCTCGTCCGCACCGTGGACGCGCTCCGTGCCAAGCAGGACGAGCAGGGCGGTGCCGAGTAACTCGGCTCGCATCCCGGCCCCCGCTGCCTGAACGCGGAGGCCGTCGCGGGCCAGTAGTACGCCCGCCTCACATGTACATCCGGCACCTGCCGATTTAGTGGAAGGACCGCCAATCATGGCGAAGCTCAGCCAGGAAGACCTGCTCGCGCAGTTCGAGGAGATGACCCTCATCGAGCTCTCCGAGTTCGTGAAGGCGTTCGAGGAGAAGTTCGACGTCACCGCCGCCGCGGCCGCCCCGGTCGTCATGGCCGGTGGCGCCGGTGGCGCCGCCGCCGCCGAGGCCGAGCCGGAGAAGGACGAGTTCGACGTCATCCTCACCGGTGCCGGCGACAAGAAGATCCAGGTCATCAAGGTCGTGCGTGAGCTGACCTCCCTGGGCCTGAAGGAGGCCAAGGACCTGGTCGACGGTGCGCCGAAGCCGGTTCTGGAGAAGGTCAACAAGGAGGCCGCCGACAAGGCCAAGGAGTCCCTCGAGGGCGCCGGTGCCTCCGTCGAGGTCAAGTAAGACCTCCCGGATCCGCCAGGATCCACAACACGTCCCGCTGGGCGTGTAACGCGTAAGCGCTCAAGAGCGATCATCCATCCGGGTGGTCGCTCTTCGGCGTTTCCGGGGTCCGGCCACGGTTGCCTTGCACCCTCTGTGGCGGGGGGTATGGTGATCTTCGTCGTGTCTCTGGGCCGGCCCCGGTTCGGGCAGGGGGGCCTTGACGAACCGCACGCAGCGCGCAATTCTCAGGACGCGTCGTCACAAGGATCCGAATCCGAGGTATGGATCGGCGACGAAGAGGGCAGTATCAACGTGCGTTGAGGGCAGCGCCTTGTCGCAGGAGTGGAACAACGAGGGTCAACACGGGTTTCACAACCCGGACTGGACATCAGTGTGCCGTGTGGCTACACTGACCCTTTGCGCTGCCTGTTAGCTGTCCCCTGCCCGTCACCAGGGGTCTGCCCTCGCCCGAGCATCGACGACAAGAGCTGTCTGACCTGGCCTTCAGGCCGGATCGACGCGGCTTGTCTCTGTGTACGGGAGAGGGGCCGGTACGCGCGTAGTGAGTCCGAGCCCTCGGAAGGACCCCCTCTTGGCCGCCTCGCGCAACGCCTCGACCGCGAATACGAACAACGCCGCCAGCACTGCCCCGCTGCGCATCTCTTTTGCAAAGATCAAGGAGCCTCTCGAGGTTCCGAACCTGCTCGCGCTGCAGACCGAGAGCTTCGACTGGCTGCTCGGCAACACCGCCTGGCAGAGTCGGGTCGAGGAGGCTCTCGAGAACGGTCAGGACGTCCCCACCAAGTCCGGGCTCGAGGAGATCTTCGAGGAGATCTCCCCGATCGAGGACTTCAGCGGGTCGATGTCGCTGACCTTCCGCGACCACCGCTTCGAGCCGCCGAAGAACTCGATCGACGAGTGCAAGGAGCGCGACTTCACGTACGCGGCCCCGCTCTTCGTCACCGCCGAGTTCACCAACAACGAGACCGGTGAGATCAAGTCCCAGACGGTCTTCATGGGCGACTTCCCGCTCATGACGAACAAGGGCACCTTCGTCATCAACGGCACCGAGCGTGTCGTGGTGTCGCAGCTCGTCCGTTCGCCCGGCGTCTACTTCGACTCCTCCATCGACAAGACGTCCGACAAGGACATCTTCTCCGCGAAGATCATCCCGTCCCGGGGTGCCTGGCTGGAGATGGAGATCGACAAGCGCGACATGGTCGGTGTCCGCATCGACCGCAAGCGCAAGCAGTCCGTCACCGTCCTGCTCAAGGCGCTCGGCTGGACCACCGAGCAGATCCTCGAGGAGTTCGGCGAGTACGAGTCCATGCGCGCCACCCTGGAGAAGGACCACACCCAGGGCCAGGACGACGCGCTGCTCGACATCTACCGCAAGCTGCGTCCGGGCGAGCCCCCCACGCGTGAGGCCGCGCAGACGCTGCTCGAGAACCTCTACTTCAACCCCAAGCGCTACGACCTGGCCAAGGTCGGCCGTTACAAGGTCAACAAGAAGCTGGGCACGGACACCCCGCTGGACGCCGGGATCCTGACCGTCGAAGACATCATCGCGACGATCAAGTACCTGGTGAAGCTGCACGCCGGCGAGACCGAGACGGTCGGTGACAACGGCACCTCCGTGGTCGTCGAGACCGATGACATCGACCACTTCGGCAACCGCCGCCTGCGCAGCGTCGGCGAGCTCATCCAGAACCAGGTCCGTACGGGTCTGGCGCGTATGGAGCGTGTCGTCCGCGAGCGGATGACGACCCAGGACGTCGAGGCGATCACGCCGCAGACCCTGATCAACATCCGGCCGGTCGTCGCCTCCATCAAGGAGTTCTTCGGCACCAGCCAGCTGTCCCAGTTCATGGACCAGAACAACCCGCTGTCGGGTCTGACGCACAAGCGGCGTCTGTCCGCGCTCGGCCCGGGTGGTCTGTCCCGTGAGCGGGCCGGCTTCGAGGTCCGTGACGTGCACCCCTCGCACTACGGCCGCATGTGCCCGATCGAGACCCCTGAAGGCCCGAACATCGGTCTGATCGGCTCGCTCGCCACCTATGGCCGTGTGAACGCGTTCGGTTTCGTCGAGACCCCGTACCGCAAGGTGTTCGAGGGTCAGGTCACCGACCAGGTCGACTACCTCACGGCCGACGAGGAGGACCGCTTCGTCATCGCGCAGGCCAACGCGCCGCTGACGGACGACATGCGGTTCGCCGAGGCCCGGGTGCTCGTCCGCCGTAAGGGCGGCGAGGTCGACTACGTCGGCCCCGAGGACGTGGACTACATGGACGTCTCGCCGCGCCAGATGGTGTCGGTCGCGACCGCCATGATCCCCTTCCTGGAGCACGACGACGCCAACCGTGCCCTCATGGGCGCGAACATGATGCGCCAGGCCGTTCCGCTGATCCAGGCGGAGTCCCCGCTCGTCGGCACCGGCATGGAGTACCGCTCCGCGGTCGACGCCGGCGACGTGGTCAAGGCCGAGAAGGCCGGTGTGGTCCAGGAGGTCTCCGCGGACTACATCACCACCGCCAACGACGACGGCACGTACATCACGTACCGCCTGGCCAAGTTCGCCCGCTCCAACCAGGGCACCTCGGTCAACCAGAAGGTCATCGTGGCCGAGGGCGACCGGATCATCGAGGGCCAGGTGCTCGCCGACGGTCCGGCCACCCAACAGGGCGAGATGGCGCTGGGCAAGAACCTGCTCGTGGCGTTCATGCCGTGGGAGGGTCACAACTACGAGGACGCGATCATCCTGTCGCAGCGCCTCGTGCAGGACGACGTCCTCTCCTCGATCCACATCGAGGAGCACGAGGTCGACGCCCGTGACACCAAGCTCGGCCCCGAGGAGATCACCCGGGACATCCCGAACGTCTCCGAGGAGGTCCTCGCCGACCTCGACGAGCGCGGCATCATCCGCATCGGTGCCGAGGTCATTGCCGGTGACATCCTCGTCGGCAAGGTCACGCCCAAGGGTGAGACCGAGCTGACGCCCGAGGAGCGCCTGCTGCGCGCGATCTTCGGTGAGAAGGCCCGTGAGGTCCGTGACACCTCGCTGAAGGTGCCGCACGGCGAGACCGGCAAGGTCATCGGTGTGCGCGTCTTCGACCGCGAGGAGGGCGACGAGCTTCCCCCCGGTGTGAACCAGCTGGTGCGCGTCTACGTCGCGCAGAAGCGCAAGATCACCGACGGTGACAAGCTCGCCGGCCGCCACGGCAACAAGGGCGTCATCTCGAAGATCCTGCCGATCGAGGACATGCCGTTCCTGGAGGACGGCACCCCGGTCGACATCATCCTCAACCCGCTCGGTGTCCCGTCCCGAATGAACCCGGGACAGGTGCTGGAGATCCACCTCGGCTGGCTCGCCAGCCAGGGCTGGGACGTCTCCGGTCTCGCCGACGAGTGGGCGCAGCGCCTGCAGGCCATCGACGCCGACCAGGTCCCGCCGCGGACCAACGTCGCGACGCCGGTCTTCGACGGTGCCCGCGAGGACGAGCTGGCCGGCCTGCTGGAGCACACCATCCCGAACCGCGACGGCGAGCGCATGGTGCTCCCGTCCGGCAAGGCGCGGCTGTTCGACGGCCGTTCCGGTGAGCCGTTCCCGGAGCCGATCTCGGTCGGCTACATGTACATCCTCAAGCTGCACCACCTGGTCGACGACAAGCTGCACGCCCGTTCGACCGGCCCCTACTCGATGATCACCCAGCAGCCGCTGGGTGGTAAGGCCCAGTTCGGTGGCCAGCGCTTCGGTGAGATGGAGGTGTGGGCGCTGGAGGCTTACGGCGCCGCGTACGCCCTCCAGGAGCTGCTGACCATCAAGTCCGACGACGTGACCGGCCGCGTGAAGGTCTACGAGGCCATCGTCAAGGGCGAGAACATCCCCGAGCCCGGCATCCCCGAGTCCTTCAAGGTGCTCATCAAGGAGATGCAGTCTCTCTGCCTGAACGTGGAGGTGCTGTCCAGCGACGGTATGTCCATCGAGATGCGTGACACCGACGAGGACGTCTTCCGCGCTGCGGAGGAGCTCGGCATCGACCTGTCCCGGCGCGAGCCGAGCAGCGTCGAAGAGGTCTGACGGGAGTTCGGCGGACCTTGGGAGACCCACGGTCCGCCGGCCCCAGGACCCCCGTATCAGACCAAAGACTTACAACCCTGAGAGGGATTGACGCATAGTGCTCGACGTCAACTTCTTCGACGAGCTCCGGATCGGTCTGGCTACCGCTGACGACATCCGTCAGTGGAGCCACGGCGAGGTCAAGAAGCCCGAGACCATCAACTACCGCACGCTCAAGCCCGAAAAGGACGGACTCTTCTGCGAGAAGATCTTCGGTCCGACCCGGGACTGGGAGTGCTACTGCGGCAAGTACAAGCGTGTCCGCTTCAAGGGCATCATCTGTGAGCGCTGTGGCGTCGAGGTCACGCGCGCCAAGGTGCGCCGTGAGCGGATGGGCCACATCGAGCTCGCCGCGCCCGTCACGCACATCTGGTACTTCAAGGGCGTTCCGTCGCGGCTGGGTTACCTGCTCGACCTCGCCCCGAAGGACCTGGAGAAGGTCATCTACTTCGCGGCGTACATGATCACGTACGTCGACGAGGAGCGCCGCACGCGCGATCTGCCCTCGCTGGAGGCCCACGTCTCCGTCGAGCGCCAGCAGATCGAGCAGCGCCGCGACGCCGATCTGGAGGCCCGCGCCAAGAAGCTCGAGACCGACCTGGCCGAGCTGGAGGCCGAGGGCGCCAAGGCCGACGTGCGCCGCAAGGTGCGCGAGGGTGCCGAGCGCGAGATGAAGCAGCTGCGTGACCGCGCGCAGCGCGAGATCGACCGTCTCGACGAGGTGTGGAACCGCTTCAAGAACCTCAAGGTCCAGGACCTCGAGGGCGACGAGCTGCTCTACCGCGAGCTGCGCGACCGCTTCGGCACGTACTTCGACGGTTCGATGGGTGCCGCGGCGCTGCAGAAGCGCCTGGAGTCCTTCGACCTCGACGAGGAGGCCGAGCGTCTCCGCGAGATCATCCGCACCGGCAAGGGCCAGAAGAAGACCCGTGCGCTCAAGCGCCTGAAGGTCGTCTCCGCGTTCCTGCAGACCAGCAACAGCCCCAAGGGCATGGTGCTGGACTGCGTGCCGGTCATCCCGCCGGACCTTCGCCCGATGGTGCAGCTGGACGGTGGCCGCTTCGCGACCTCCGACCTGAACGACCTGTACCGCCGTGTGATCAACCGGAACAACCGACTGAAGCGGCTTCTCGACCTCGGTGCGCCCGAGATCATCGTGAACAACGAGAAGCGCATGCTCCAGGAGGCCGTCGACGCGCTGTTCGACAACGGCCGTCGCGGTCGTCCGGTCACCGGTCCCGGTAACCGCCCGCTGAAGTCCCTCAGCGACATGCTGAAGGGTAAGCAGGGTCGCTTCCGTCAGAACCTGCTCGGTAAGCGTGTGGACTACTCGGCGCGTTCCGTGATCGTCGTCGGTCCGCAGCTGAAGCTGCACCAGTGCGGTCTGCCGAAGGCGATGGCGCTGGAGCTCTTCAAGCCGTTCGTGATGAAGCGCCTGGTCGACCTGAACCACGCGCAGAACATCAAGAGCGCCAAGCGCATGGTCGAGCGCGGCCGCACGGTCGTGTACGACGTGCTGGAAGAGGTCATCGCGGAGCACCCGGTTCTGCTGAACCGTGCGCCCACGCTGCACCGCCTCGGCATCCAGGCCTTCGAGCCGCAGCTGGTCGAGGGCAAGGCCATCCAGATCCACCCGCTCGTCTGCACCGCGTTCAACGCGGACTTCGACGGTGACCAGATGGCCGTGCACCTGCCGCTGTCCGCGGAGGCGCAGGCCGAGGCCCGCATCCTGATGCTGTCCTCGAACAACATCCTCAAGCCCGCCGACGGCCGTCCGGTGACGATGCCGACCCAGGACATGGTCCTCGGTCTGTTCTTCCTCACCACCGACGGCGAGATGCGCGAGCTCAAGGGCGAGGGCCGTTCCTTCGCCTCGGTCGCCGAGGCGATCATGGCCTTCGACGCGGGCGAGCTGTCGCTCCAGTCGAGGATCGACGTCCGCTTCCCGGTCGGCACCATCCCGCCGCGCGGCTGGACCCCGCCGGCGCGTGAGGAGGGTGAGCCCGAGTGGCAGCAGGGTGACAGCTTCCGGCTGAACACCACGCTGGGCCGCGCGCTCTTCAACGAGCTGCTGCCCGAGGACTACCCGTTCGTCGACTACGAGGTCGGCAAGAAGCAGCTCTCCGAGATCGTCAACGACCTCGCCGAGCGCTACCCGAAGGTCATCGTGGCGGCGACGCTCGACAACCTGAAGGCGGCCGGCTTCTTCTGGGCGACCCGTTCCGGCGTCACCGTGGCCATCTCCGACGTCGTCGTTCCCGAGGCGAAGAAGGAGATCGTCAAGGGCTACGAGGCGCAGGACGAGAAGGTCCAGAAGCAGTACGAGCGCGGTCTGATCACCAAGGACGAGCGCACGCAGGAGCTCATCGCGATCTGGACCAAGGCGACCAACGAGGTCGCCGAGGCGATGAACGACAACTTCCCGAAGACCAACCCGATCTTCATGATGGTGAACTCGGGTGCACGAGGCAACATGATGCAGATGCGTCAGATCGCCGGTATGCGTGGTCTGGTGTCGAACGCGAAGAACGAGACGATCCCGCGTCCGATCAAGGCCTCCTTCCGTGAGGGCCTGTCCGTGCTGGAGTACTTCATCTCCACGCACGGTGCCCGTAAGGGTCTGGCGGACACCGCTCTGCGTACCGCCGACTCGGGTTACCTCACCCGTCGTCTGGTCGACGTCTCCCAGGACGTCATCATTCGCGAGGAGGACTGCGGCACCGAGCGCGGTCTGCGTCTGAAGATCGCGAGCCGGAACGCCGAGGGCACGCTGCTCAAGGCGGAGGACGTCGAGACGTCCGTGTACGCGCGCTGCCTCGCCGAGGACATCGTGGTCGACGGCAAGGTGCTGGCCCCGGCCGGTACCGACCTCGGCGACGTGCTCATCGACGAGCTGGTCCGCCACGGCGTCGAGGAGGTCAAGACCCGCTCGGTCCTGACCTGCGAGTCCGCCGTCGGCACCTGCGCGATGTGCTACGGCCGTTCGCTGGCCACCGGCAAGCTGGTCGACATCGGTGAGGCGGTCGGCATCATCGCCGCCCAGTCCATCGGTGAGCCCGGTACCCAGCTGACAATGCGTACCTTCCACACCGGTGGTGTGGCCGGTGACGACATCACCCAGGGTCTGCCGCGTGTCGTCGAGCTCTTCGAGGCCCGTACCCCGAAGGGTGTCGCCCCGATCTCCGAGGCCTCCGGCCGCGTGCGGATCGAGGAGACCGAGAAGACCAAGAAGATCGTCGTCACCCCGGACGACGGCAGCGACGAGATGGCCTACCCCATCTCGAAGCGTGCCCGTCTGATGGTCAGCGAGGGCGAGCACGTCGAGGTGGGCCAGAAGCTCACCGTGGGTGCCACCAACCCGCACGACGTGCTGCGCATCCTGGGTCAGCGTGCCGTCCAGGTCCACCTGGTCGGCGAGGTCCAGAAGGTCTACAACTCGCAGGGTGTGTCGATCCACGACAAGCACATCGAGATCATCATCCGGCAGATGCTCCGCCGCGTGACGATCATCGAGTCCGGCGACGCCGAGCTGCTGCCCGGCGAGCTGGTCGAGCGCTCGAAGTTCGAGACCGAGAACCGTCGTGTGGTCCAGGAGGGCGGTCACCCGGCCTCGGGTCGTCCGCAGCTCATGGGTATCACCAAGGCCTCGCTGGCGACGGAATCCTGGCTGTCGGCCGCCTCCTTCCAGGAGACGACCCGAGTCCTGACGGACGCGGCGATCAACGCCAAGTCCGACAGCCTCATCGGCCTCAAGGAGAACGTCATCATCGGTAAGCTCATCCCGGCCGGTACGGGTCTGTCCCGCTACCGCAACATCCGGGTGGAGCCGACCGAGGAGGCCAAGGCCGCGATGTACTCGGCCGTCGGCTACGACGACATCGACTACTCGCCGTTCGGCACGGGCTCCGGCCAGGCCGTGCCGCTGGAGGACTACGACTACGGTCCGTACAACCAGTAAGCGAGTCGCTTGAGCCGAGGGCGGTCATCCTTTGGGGTGACCGCCCTTCGGCGTGTCTGCGACGCCCGGAATCGGACGCACCGGTGCCGGATGCGGCGCTTCGGCGCATCATGGAAGGACTCCGGCTCCAGGGGAGGTGCTCCGTGTCGCAGCCGCCCTACCCGTCCTGGCAACCCTGGCAGGGTCCGAGCGCCCCGTCGATGCTGGCCTCGCACGCCGATCGGGAGCGGGCCGTGGACGTGCTCAGAGCCGGGTACGGCGAGGGACGGATGGAGCACGACGAGTTCGAGAAGCGGGTTGCGCGGGCGTACGCGGCGCGGACCGTGGGGGAGTTGGCGGTGCTCGTCGCGGATCTGCCGCAGGGGCCCCTGCCGCAGCCCTCCGGGGCCCTGCCCGTGCCGCGGACGTTCGTGCCCGTGCCGCGGCCGCAGACGAACGGGAAGGCGGTGGCGGCCGGCGTGTGCGGGCTGCTGTGCGTGCCGACGATGGGGCTGACCGGGATTCCGGCCGTCGTGCTGGGGCATGTGGCGCGGGCCGAGATCCGCAGCCGGGGAGAGCTGGGGGACGGACTCGCCCTGACCGGTATCGTCCTCGGATGGTTGTCCACGGCCGGCTGGGCACTCGTCCTGGTGTTGCTGACGGTGGTGTCCATCGCGGTCGGGTGACGCGCAGGACGCAGCGGCGCAGCCGGCGGCAAGAAAATTGGGTAAATCGGACAGCCCGTCATCGAAATGAAGATCGGGAACGGCCGGGGGGCTTGACATGTCCCGCAGGGTGATGCGGTCGGCACCCATTTGTTTTGACCGCAGCGAATGCGATAGGTACGCTCAGACCTTGTGCCTGGGGTGTGCCCTGGCTCTCGTGCGTGCCATCACCCGCACTGCGAGCTGACACCGGCCACCGCAATCTGCGCTTAATTCTGCCTGGCGGCGGGAGTCCGCGGGATTCGACACACCCGACCGCGTGGGTCGGAGATGTTCCAGGTTAGCTTCACCATTCGGCACACAGAAACCGGAGAAGTAGTGCCTACGATCCAGCAGCTGGTCCGTAAGGGCCGGCAGGACAAGGTCGAGAAGAACAAGACGCCCGCACTCGAGGGTTCGCCCCAGCGTCGTGGCGTCTGCACGCGTGTGTTCACGACCACCCCGAAGAAGCCGAACTCGGCCCTGCGTAAGGTCGCGCGTGTGCGTCTGACCAGCGGGATCGAGGTCACCGCTTACATTCCGGGTGAGGGACACAACCTGCAGGAGCACTCCATCGTGCTCGTGCGCGGCGGCCGTGTGAAGGACCTGCCGGGTGTTCGCTACAAGATCATCCGAGGCTCGCTCGACACCCAGGGTGTCAAGAACCGCAAGCAGGCCCGCAGCCGCTACGGCGCCAAGAAGGAGAAGTAAGAATGCCTCGTAAGGGCCCCGCCCCGAAGCGCCCGGTCATCATCGACCCGGTCTACGGCTCTCCTCTGGTGACCTCCCTGATCAACAAGGTGCTGCTGAACGGCAAGCGCTCCACCGCCGAGCGCATCGTCTACGGCGCCATGGAGGGCCTGCGCGAGAAGACCGGCAACGACCCGGTCATCACGCTGAAGCGCGCTCTCGAGAACATCAAGCCGACCCTCGAGGTCAAGTCCCGCCGTGTCGGTGGTGCCACCTACCAGGTCCCGGTCGAGGTCAAGCCCGGCCGTGCCAACACCCTGGCGCTGCGCTGGCTCGTCGGTTACTCCCGCGCCCGTCGCGAGAAGACCATGACCGAGCGTCTGCTCAACGAGCTCCTCGATGCCAGCAACGGCCTGGGTGCCGCTGTGAAGAAGCGCGAGGACACGCACAAGATGGCCGAGTCCAACAAGGCCTTCGCGCACTACCGCTGGTAGTCGCAGACCCCATCGAGACCGAGAGAAGACTGAAGCCTTATGGCTACCACTTCGCTTGACCTGGCCAGGGTCCGCAACATCGGGATCATGGCCCACATCGACGCGGGCAAGACGACCACCACCGAGCGGATCCTGTTCTACACCGGCGTTTCGTACAAGATCGGTGAGGTCCACGACGGCGCCGCCACCATGGACTGGATGGAGCAGGAGCAGGAGCGTGGCATCACGATCACCTCTGCTGCCACCACCTGTCACTGGCCGCTCGAGGGCAACGACTACACCATCAACATCATCGACACCCCGGGTCACGTCGACTTCACCGTCGAGGTGGAGCGCTCGCTGCGCGTGCTCGACGGTGCCGTGACGGTGTTCGACGGTGTGGCCGGCGTTGAGCCCCAGTCCGAGACCGTGTGGCGTCAGGCGGACCGCTACGGCGTTCCGCGTATCTGCTTCGTCAACAAGCTCGACCGCACCGGCGCGGAGTTCCACCGCTGCGTCGACATGATCAGCGACCGCCTGGGCGCGCAGCCGCTGGTCATGCAGCTGCCGATCGGTGCCGAGGCGGACTTCAAGGGCGTCATCGACCTCGTGACGATGAAGGCCCTGGTCTGGTCGGCCGAGGCGACCAAGGGCGAGATGTACGACACCGTCGACATCCCGGACACCCACGTCGAGGCTGCCGAGGAGTACCGCGGCAAGCTGCTCGAGGCCGTCGCCGAGAACGACGACGAGCTGATGGAGCTGTACCTGGAGGGCACCGAGCCCACCGTGGAGCAGCTCTACGCCGCGATCCGTCGCATCACCATCGCGTCCGGCAAGGGCGGCGGCACCACCGTCACCCCCGTGTTCTGCGGCACCGCGTTCAAGAACAAGGGTGTTCAGCCCCTGCTCGACGCGGTCGTGCGCTACCTGCCCACCCCGCTCGACGTCGAGGCCATCGAGGGCCACGACGTCAAGGACCCGGAGCAGGTCATCGCGCGCAAGCCGTCGGACGACGAGCCGCTCGCCGCGCTGGCGTTCAAGATCATGAGCGACCCGCACCTCGGCAAGCTCACCTTCGTCCGCGTGTACTCCGGCCGCCTGCACTCCGGCACCGCCGTGCTGAACTCGGTGAAGGGCCGCAAGGAGCGCATCGGCAAGATCTACCGCATGCACGCCAACAAGCGTGAGGAGATCGAGTCGGTGGGCGCCGGCGACATCGTCGCCGTCATGGGCCTGAAGCAGACCACCACCGGTGAGACGCTGGCGGACGAGAAGAACCCGGTGATCCTGGAGTCCATGGACTTCCCGGCGCCGGTCATCGAGGTCGCCATCGAGCCCAAGTCGAAGGGCGACCAGGAGAAGCTCGGCGTCGCGATCCAGCGCCTGGCCGAGGAGGACCCCTCCTTCCAGGTGCACACCAACGAGGAGACCGGCCAGACCGTCATCGGCGGTATGGGCGAGCTTCACCTCGAGGTGCTCGTCGACCGCATGAAGCGCGAGTTCAAGGTCGAGGCCAACGTCGGCAAGCCGCAGGTCGCGTACCGTGAGACGATCCGCAAGGCCGTCGAGAAGGTCGAGTTCACCCACAAGAAGCAGACGGGTGGTACCGGCCAGTTCGCTCGCGTGATCATCGCGATCGAGCCGATCGAGGGCGGCGACGCCTCCTACGAGTTCATCAACAAGGTGACCGGTGGCCGTGTGCCGAAGGAGTACATCCCTTCGGTGGACGCCGGTGCGCAGGAAGCCATGCAGTTCGGCATCCTCGCCGGTTACGAGATGACCGGTGTGCGCGTGACGCTGCTCGACGGTGCCTACCACGAGGTCGACTCCTCCGAGCTCGCGTTCAAGATCGCCGGTTCGCAGGCCTTCAAGGAGGCCGCGCGCAAGGCCAGCCCCGTACTGCTCGAGCCGATGATGGCCGTCGAGGTCACCACGCCCGAGGACTACATGGGTGAGGTCGTCGGTGACATCAACTCCCGCCGTGGCCAGATCCAGGCCATGGAGGAGCGGGCCGGTGCCCGCGTCGTGAAGGGCCTCGTGCCCCTTTCGGAGATGTTCGGCTACGTCGGCGACCTGCGCAGCAAGACGTCCGGCCGTGCCAGCTACTCCATGCAGTTCGACTCCTACGCCGAGGTTCCCCGGAACGTCGCCGAGGAGATCATCGCGAAGGCCAAGGGCGAGTAACGCACAGCGTCTGCACGCCGTAGGCTTGACTCCGGAGCCTTGAGGGGCATTCCGCCGCAATCATGGTGAGAGTGCCCCGGGGCCCGGGCTTTCCAGCAAAGATCACCTGGCGCCGATGAGTAAGGCGTACCAGAACCACTCCACAGGAGGACCCCAGTGGCGAAGGCGAAGTTCGAGCGGACTAAGCCGCACGTCAACATCGGCACCATCGGTCACATCGACCACGGTAAGACGACCCTCACGGCCGCCATTACCAAGGTGCTGCACGACGCGTACCCGGACCTGAACGAGGCCTCGGCCTTCGACCAGATCGACAAGGCTCCTGAGGAGCGCCAGCGCGGTATCACCATCTCCATCGCGCACGTCGAGTACCAGACCGAGACGCGTCACTACGCCCACGTCGACTGCCCCGGTCACGCGGACTACATCAAGAACATGATCACGGGTGCGGCGCAGATGGACGGCGCCATCCTCGTGGTCGCCGCCACCGACGGCCCGATGCCGCAGACCAAGGAGCACGTGCTCCTGGCCCGCCAGGTCGGCGTTCCGTACATCGTCGTCGCCCTGAACAAGGCCGACATGGTGGACGACGAGGAGATCCTGGAGCTCGTCGAGCTCGAGGTCCGTGAGCTCCTCACCGAGTACGAGTTCCCGGGCGACGACGTTCCCGTCGTCAAGGTCTCCGCTCTGAAGGCCCTCGAGGGCGACAAGGAGTGGGGCAACTCCGTCCTCGAGCTCATGAACGCCGTCGACACCGCCATTCCGGAGCCGGAGCGCGACGTCGACAAGCCGTTCCTCATGCCGATCGAGGACGTCTTCACGATCACCGGTCGCGGTACGGTCGTCACCGGCCGTATCGAGCGTGGTGTCCTGAAGGTCAACGAGACCGTGGACATCATCGGCATCAAGCAGGAGAAGACCACCACCACGGTCACCGGCATCGAGATGTTCCGGAAGCTCCTCGACGAGGGCCAGGCCGGTGAGAACGTCGGTCTGCTCCTCCGTGGCATCAAGCGCGAGGACGTCGAGCGCGGCCAGGTCATCATCAAGCCGGGCTCGGTCACCCCGCACACCGAGTTCGAGGCGCAGGCCTACATCCTGTCCAAGGACGAGGGTGGCCGCCACACGCCGTTCTTCAACAACTACCGCCCGCAGTTCTACTTCCGTACGACGGACGTGACCGGCGTGGTGACCCTCCCCGAGGGCACCGAGATGGTCATGCCGGGTGACAACACCGAGATGAAGGTGGAGCTCATCCAGCCCGTCGCCATGGAGGAGGGCCTGAAGTTCGCCATCCGTGAGGGTGGCCGGACCGTGGGCGCCGGCCAGGTCACCAAGATCAACAAGTGAGTCTTCGGACTGGCTTGAGGGTCTGCTGACCTGAGTGGCTCGGAGGGGCCCGTACGACTTCGGTCGTGCGGGCCCCTTTGCCGTTGGTCATTGCAGGTTCTGTAGGTGGGGGTGGTCGTAGGAGGCCATGGGGAAAGGGTCCCGGTGAAGCTCCACGGGGCGTGGCCGCCGACCTTGCAGCCGGGCGCCACCGCCAGGTCGTACTGGTAGACCATTCCCTGGCTGTCCTCCCAGGCCTCTATCCGGTCGGCCAGTGCTTCGGGCAGTTGCCCTTGCCGATGACTGACGGCTGCGGGGTGGCCGCGAGCCGGTCGGTCACGTCGGCGGCGGTGCGCCAGCGCAGTACGGTGCCCGGCAGGTAGTCCCCGGCATGGTCGGCCGCGCACCACAGCACCTGCAGCACGTCGCGGCCGTCCGGGCGGGGCAGGCCGGGGACGTCCCGGGCGTAGAGCTGGGCGACGGGGACCATCAGGGCCTCGTCGTTCTCCTGCGGTACCCGCCGGCGCTTTTCCGCGCGGTCGACGATCACACGTTCCTCGGCCGTCAGCAGGTCCGCACCAGCGGCCCGGGGCCTGCTCCACGTCTCGTCCAGGATGCGCCGGTGGAGCCGTACGTCGTCGGGTGCGACGCCGCGTTGCCAGGGGCCGGAGTGGTCCGGGCAGGTCGGCCACGGTTCGTCGGCCGGCCACAGCAGCGGGCCACCGATCGAACCGTCGCCGGTGGTGGGCGCACCGGCGCGGGGGTGCAGCCGCACGGTGGTCCGGGCGAGTGGTGTCAGTTCGGGGAAGTGGGCTGTGACGTCGACAGGGCGCGGTGGGGTGGTGCGTGCCATGGGCAGGGAGCCTGAAGTGCGCCGCTGTCGGCTCACTCCTGCGGGGCGCCGCTGTCCCGGTACAGGGGCAGGCCGTCCGTCGCGATCGTCCAGTCGGCGATGGTCACGTCCTCGCCGTAGACGAAGTCCTTGCGGGTCGCGTAGCGCGGGCCGTCCGGTGTGGGGTGGATGTCGGTGAGGATGGCGCCCGTGCCGGTGCGGGGATCGAAGAGGGCGTAGACGGGGATGCCGATGAGGGGGTAGTCGCGCATCTTGGTGACCCAGTCGTTGTCCGGGTTGGAGCGGGAGACGACTTCGACGGCGGCGAGCAGTGTGCGGGGGTCGAAGGAACCCGGGACGTCCATGTCCTCCAGGGCGATCACCATCACGTCGGGGCGGCGCATGATGCCCTCGGACTCGTCCTCCACATCGGGTTCGCCCGTGTGGGCCACGATCTCCTCCGGCATCACCTTTTCGAGGCGTCTCCGCAGGTGCAGTGTGGTCAGCTCGTGCGGACCCACGGGCGCCATCATGTCGTGGACGATGCCTTCCTTGGTGACCTCGAACTTGCCGGGCAGGGAGTCGTCCGTGGTCTGGACGAAGTCCCGCATGGCCCGATACCGGTGGGAGGCGCCCTGCTGCTCGTTCTCCGAGGCGGTGGTCATGGCACTCGCTCCTCGTCTGTGCCCAGGGGCAAGGATCGTCGCCCTCATGCTAAGCGGCCTCCAGGAGACTTGATCGGCAATCGCGGCAGTGGCCGGGGGCCGGTGCGCGGAAGGCGCGGTCGCAGCCGTCGCAGGTCTGGAATCGGTGAGGTGCGGTCGGCGGGGCCGCAGGGGCGCGGAACGGGGGCGGGGGTGGTAGTTGGGCTGTGAGGCGGTGGGCCAGGAGGGCGGCCGGGCGGTGGAGGGCCTCCGGTGGGAGGTCGGTGGTCAGGGCGTGGCGTACGGCGGTGGGGGAGACGTCTCGTTCCAGCCAGGCTGCGACACCTGGGGAGAGGTGGGCGACGTCGCGGGTGGAGAGCAGGAGGCGGGTGTCCTCGCGATGGAGGCCTGCGAGGAGGTCCGTGGCCTGTTGGAGGAGGGCAGGCGCGGGGTAGGCCGGGTGCGGCACGGCCGGGAGGAGCTTGCTGCCAGGCGTCATCGTCCGCCTTCTCGGGGCTGGGCGAGGGGCGTCCGTACCGCTGTGACCTGGCCGGTTGCAGGAGATCGTGCGGGTGATGATCCGGCCGCCGGGGACGCGTTCGCGCACGCGTCGTAGGTAGCCGTGAGCCTCCAGCTCGCGCAGAGCCGCGGCGATACGGGTCGTACCCTCGGGGAAGCGGGCGGCGAGGGTCTTGATGTCGACGCGGGCACCTGCCGGGAGTGACTGGATGTGCACCCCCAGCCCGATCGCGAGCAGTGACAGCTCCGGGTGCTGGGCGAGGTGGTTGCCGATCACCGTGAAGCGGGTGGTGTGGCGGGTGTTGTCGTGAACCAGGCCGGCTTGGGGGTGCCGCCGGTTCGGGTGCTTCTTCCCGGTTACGGAGGCGTGGGCGTGCGAGGGCACGTTAGGGTTCTGCGTATCCATCGGGAAGCTCTCTCTTCCTCGGTGGTCAGGCCCTCGCACTGGGATTGCCGTCCCGGCGGGGGCCGTCGCATGTCTGCGGTTGTTGCGCTGAGCGTAGGGCAGGCAAGGGCTCCCGAATCCAGCCGAGTTGGCGATGTTCACTCGCGTGAGTGAGGCGGCGGGCTGGGCGGGAGAGGTGGGGTTTGGTGAGGTTCTTCCCTCGTCATGGTCCTTGAGGGAGACCGCCGGTGGCGCCGGAGCGCGAGGTGTTGGGACCCGGTGTTCGGGGGTCAGAGGGTGAGTTCGGCCCAGACCGTCTTGCGTGGTGGCAGGCCCCGGGTGACGCCCCAGCGGTCGGCGAGTGCGTCGACGAGGAGCAGGCCGCGGCCCGACTCGGAGGCCGGGCTGGGCAGTTGAGGTGCCGGCAGTCGGTCGTCGCGGGTGTCCGTGACCTCGATGCGGAGGGTGTCGGCCACGACGTAGAGGAGCAGGTGGAAGTCACGGCCGGGGATGCGGCCGTGTTCCGCCGCGTTGGCCGACAGTTCTGCGATGACCTGCCGTGCCGGGTCCAACGGGAGGCCCCAGGAGCGCAGTTGTTCGGTGGCCAGGAGACGGGCCAGGCGGGCGCCGCGTGGGGTGGGGACAGCTGGATGCTGAAGTTGCGGATGGTGGTGGTGAGTTCAGGGGGCTGCTGCGTCACGTCACTCAGCGTGGCCGCCCGCGCTTAGCGGGTGCGTACGGTAACTGTCCGGAGCTCGTCCGGTCGTGTCCGGGCCGTCGGGCCGGGCGTACGGGTAGGGCGCTGGGCACGGTCGTACGACGGACGGAAGGGTGCGGGATGACGGCGGTCGAAACGGACGCGGGTCGGCTCAAGGGCGAGGCGGACGAGCCGGGTTGGGAGGTGGATCCGGACGACGAGTGGGGTGTCGCCGTGATCGCGACCGTCGGGCGCGACATGGTCTGCAAGATCGAGGGTGGGAAGCGGATTCCTCGGCAGGACTATCTCGCCAGGGCGGATGAGGTGCCGGGGGCGGGTGGGCCGATTGCGGTGACGTGGGAGGACGTGAAGAGGGTTCGGTATCCCAAGAAGGTGCGGGAGCTGGCCAAGTTGGAGGGGCAGGCGGTTGAGATCGGGGTGTACGAAAGCATCAGCATCAACGGCCTGTTGCAGAGCAGGTCGGTGGCGCGCATTCGAAGTGCGGCGAGGTCGAGGCCCTGTCGCACGCCATGAGAGCGGGGGTCGACCCCCGAGCGGGGTGATGGCGGCAGTGGAGGTACGCGCGCCGGGCAATCCGGTTCACGGCCAACCCAAACCGGCCTGCCCGTCGTGCAGGCATGTTCTTGAAGTCCCAGGCGTTCGGGCTGTGTTGTGAGTGAGTGACGGCTACACACGGGACTGGTCTCCGCAGACGGAAGACGTACTGCGCCGCGCGGGCTGGCGCCCCGGGCGCTCTGTGCCTGGTGTCACCTGGGAGTCGATCCTGAAAGAGCGTGGGGCCTTTGCGGCCCATGACGCCGCACGCCGGTTTCTCTCCGAGTTCGGCGGGCTGGTGACCTACGGCTGTCCCGCCGATTCGATCACCACGTCGTCCGCCATCCGGTTCGATCCCCTCCGCGCCCAGTGGCAGGACGAGCGGTTCGCAAGAGCCAGCCGGGAAGCGGGAGCGCTCCTCTACCCCGTGGGCACGGCGGACGAGGGTGCCAGTTTCCTGGGCATCACCGAGGACGGAGCCCTTTTCCTCGTGAGGGACCGTGTGGAACTGCTTGCCCCGACCACTGACCGGGCGCTGGCTCGCCTGGTCGAGGCGCAGGGCACCCGGTCTGACCTCTGGGCGCCCGGCGTTCCAGCGGCCGAGCACTCCTTCTGGAGGCGACTGCACACCGTGGAGACCGGCCTGGACGCCGGATCGCGCTGGTCCGAGGAGACGGACCGGGTGCTGCGGGCGGGCGGCTGGTTCCCGGGCCGTTCGGTTCCCACAGAGACCTGGGAAAGCGTCCTCCTGCAGACCGGCGAGTTCGAGATCCACGACGCGGCACGGCGTTTCCTGTCCGAGTTCGGCGCCGTGGGCGTGTCCTACCGCGAGCCGTGGGACTCGATGCCGTGGATGGAGTTCTCCCTGGATCCGCTGCCGGCGTTCTGGGACGCGGAGATCATCGACGACCTCGCCGAGCAGGCGGGCGTCGATCTGTACCCGATCGGCATGCGAGACCGCGGGAACCAGCACCTGGCCATGGCGGAGGACGGCTCGGTCCACGCCGGCATGGACAGCGTCTGGCTGCTGGCCCCCGCACCCGACGAGGCGTTGCAGAAGCTCACGAGCAGAATCCAGCCGACGGCGTCCTATTGAGGCGGCTGCCGATGCCGGGATCGGTGCTGTTCGGGGGCCACTCGGACCTGGAACCCTACCGACGTCTTCGTGCGCCATCGGGCGGTTCCGGACGCACCGCGCCACCTCGACGAGGCGCGGAGGGCCCGGGCGCGCGCAGGCGGTGTCCTGTCCGAGGACGGCACATGCCTGGTGGCCGCCGGTATGAAAGACGGCTGGGTGCACGTACGGCTGACCGGTGACTTCCCGGGGCCCGCGTGATCTGCTCGACGGTCCTCCGGCGGGAATGGATCTTCCGGCGATCACCGGCGTGCGCCGAGCGCGCCCCCGGTTTGACCTACGTCACCCCCGGGGTATTCTCTCCGGCTCGATTGGCGTCCGCCGTGCCCCGTATGGCAGACTGTCCGAGTTGCTCGGTCGAGTGTTGATGCTGCGCGCCTCCCGCCGGGGGGACCGGAAGCGAGTCCCACAGTACTCGTCGCCCTAACTGCCACACGGCAGCGCTGGGGCGGACGTACGGGAATCTTTCGGGAAGTGTCAGTGCGGCGCCGGCCAGGCACCCGGTGGGCTTTCGCCTCCGGCTCGCGGTACCGGAAGGGCCGTGTGCAATCCCGCAGGGATGTTCGAACAAGGGGCATCTGTGTCAGCGGGAGCGCGACACGCCCGACCGCGTGGGTCGGAGAGGGAAGGGAAACGGAACACCGGGTTCCAGAGCGTTACGAGAGACAGGACTACTGAGTAGCCATGGCGGGACAGAAGATCCGCATCCGGCTCAAGGCCTACGACCACGAGGTCATCGACAGCTCGGCGAAGAAGATCGTCGAGACGGTGACGCGTACTGGTGCGTCGGTCGCGGGCCCGGTGCCGCTGCCCACTGAGAAGAACGTGTACTGCGTCATCAAGTCGCCGCACAAGTACAAGGACTCGCGCGAGCACTTCGAGATGCGCACGCACAAGCGCCTGATCGACATCCTCGACCCCACCCCCAAGACCGTTGACTCTCTGATGCGACTCGACCTCCCGGCCGGTGTCGACATCGAGATCAAGCTCTGAGGCCGGTGATCTGAGAGATGGCTAAGCAGATCAAGGGCATCCTGGGCGAGAAGCTCGGCATGACGCAGGTGTGGGACGCGAACAACCGCGTCGTCCCGGTCACCGTCGTCAAGGCCGGCCCCAACGTCGTCACCCAGGTCCGTACGAACGATGTCGACGGCTACGAGTCCGTCCAGATCGCTTTCGGCGAGATCGACCCGCGCAAGGTGAACAAGCCCCTCAAGGGCCACTTCGCCAAGGCCGACGTCACCCCCCGTCGCCACCTCGTCGAGATCCGCACCGCGGACGCCTCCGAGTACACGCTGGGCCAGGAGATCACCGCTGAGGTGTTCGAGGCCGGCGTGAAGGTCGACGTGACCGGCAAGAGCAAGGGCAAGGGCTTCGCCGGTGTCATGAAGCGTCACAACTTCAAGGGCCTCGGCGCCGGACACGGCACCCAGCGCAAGCACCGCTCTCCCGGTTCCATCGGTGGCTGCGCCACCCCGGGCCGCGTGTTCAAGGGCCTCCGCATGGCGGGTCGCATGGGCAACGAGCGGGTCACCACCCAGAACCTGACCGTCCACGCCGTTGACGCGGAGAAGGGTCTGCTGCTCATCAAGGGCGCGGTTCCCGGTCCGAACGGCGGCCTCGTCCTGGTCCGCACCGCGGCCAAGGGGGCCTGAGGTAATGAGCACTGTTGACATCCTTTCGCCGGCGGGCGACAAGGCCGGTTCCGTCGAGCTCCCCGCGGAGATCTTCGACGTCGAGAAGATCAGCATTCCGCTGATCCACCAGGTCGTCGTCGCACAGCTGGCCGCTGCCCGTCAGGGCACGCACAAGACCAAGACCCGTGGCGAGGTCCGCGGCGGTGGCAAGAAGCCGTACCGCCAGAAGGGCACCGGTCGCGCCCGTCAGGGTTCGACCCGCGCGCCGCAGTTCGCCGGTGGTGGCGTCGTGCACGGTCCCGTGCCGCGTGACTACTCGCAGCGGACGCCCAAGAAGATGAAGGCTGCCGCGCTGCGTCACGCCCTCACCGACCGGGCCCGTCACAACCGCATCCACGTCGTCTCCGGCGTGGTCGAGGGCGAGACCCCCTCCACGAAGGCCGCCAAGAGCCTGTTCGGCAAGATCAGCGAGCGCAAGAACCTGCTCCTGGTCGTCGACCGCGCCGACGAGGCCGCGTGGCTGTCCGCCCGCAACCTGCCCCAGGTCCACATCCTGGAGCCGGGCCAGCTGAACACGTACGACGTTCTCGTCTCGGACGACGTGGTCTTCACCAAGGCCGCTTTCGAGTCCTTCGTCGCCGGCCCGAAGGCCAACGACACCGAAGGGAGCGAGGTCTGATGGCCATCCGTCACCCCGCTATCGCCTCGAAGGCCGCGAAGAAGGCCAAGGAGGCCCGCGTCAAGAAGGCGCGTCGCCACGCCACCGAGGGCAAGAACACCGTCGAGACCCCGCTGAGCAAGTCCTTCACGGACCCCCGTGACGTGCTGCTCAAGCCGGTCGTCTCGGAGAAGAGCTACGCGCTCCTCGACGAGGGCAAGTACACGTTCATCGTCGACCCGAGCGCCAACAAGACCCAGATCAAGCAGGCCGTTCAGTCGGTCTTCTCGGTCAAGGTCACCGGGGTCAACACGATCAACCGCCAGGGCAAGCGCAAGCGGACCCGCACGGGCTTCGGCCAGCGCGCGTCCACCAAGCGCGCGATCGTGACCCTCGCCGAGGGCGACCGTATCGACATCTTCGGCGGTCCGACCGCGTAAGCGGTCAGGATCGTCCGGAATCGGACGAGGACTGAGAAATGGGTATCCGCAAGTACAAGCCGACGACTCCTGGCCGTCGTGGCGCCAGCGTCGCCGACTTCGTCGAGGTCACGCGGTCCACGCCGGAGAAGTCGTTGGTCCGCCCCCTGCACAGCAAGGGTGGCCGTAACAACTCCGGTCGTGTGACCGTCCGCCACCAGGGTGGTGGCCACAAGCGCGCCTACCGCGTGATCGACTTCCGTCGTCACGACAAGGACGGCGTGCCGGCGAAGGTCGCGCACATCGAGTACGACCCCAACCGCACCGCGCGCATCGCGCTGCTGCACTACGCGGACGGCGAGAAGCGCTACATCCTCGCGCCGCGTGGCCTGTCGCAGGGCGACCGCGTCGAGAACGGTCCCGGGGCCGACATCAAGCCGGGCAACAACCTGGCCCTGCGCAACATCCCGGTCGGTACCACGCTGCACGCCATCGAGCTGCGTCCGGGCGGCGGCGCGAAGTTCGCCCGCTCCGCCGGCGCCTCGGTGCAGCTGCTCGCGAAGGAGGGCTCCATGGCCCACCTGCGCATGCCGTCGGGTGAGATCCGCCTGGTCGACGTCCGCTGCCGCGCCACTGTCGGCGAGGTCGGCAACGCCGAGCAGAGCAACATCAACTGGGGCAAGGCCGGCCGCAAGCGCTGGCTGGGCGTCCGCCCGACCGTGCGTGGTGTGGTCATGAACCCGGTTGACCACCCGCACGGTGGTGGTGAGGGCCGTACCTCCGGTGGTCGCCACCCGGTGTCCCCGTGGGGCAAGAAGGAAGGCCGTACTCGTTCGCCCAAGAAGGCGTCGAACAAGTACATCGTCCGCCGCCGCAAGACGAACAAGAAGCGCTAGGAGCGGGTTTAGATGCCGCGCAGTCTCAAGAAGGGGCCCTTCGTCGACGACCACCTGATCAAGAAGGTGGACGCCCAGAACGAAGCCGGCACCAAGAACGTCATCAAGACCTGGTCCCGCCGCTCGATGATCGTCCCGGCCATGCTCGGCCACACGATCGCGGTGCACAACGGCAAGACCCACATCCCGGTGTTTGTCACCGAGTCGATGGTCGGCCACAAGCTCGGCGAGTTCTCGCCGACGCGCACCTTCCGGGGTCACGTCAAGGACGACCGGAAGTCGAAGCGCCGCTAGCCAGCGGGGTGTGAATGATCATGACAGACACTGAAGGGACAACCATGGAAGCCAGGGCCCAGGCGCGGTACATCCGCGTCACGCCCATGAAGGCCCGCCGCGTGGTGGACCTCATCCGTGGCCTGAACGCCACGGAGGCTCAGGCGGTCCTGCGTTTCGCCCCGCAGGCCGCGAGCGTGCCGGTCGGCAAGGTGCTGGACAGCGCCATTGCCAACGCCGCGCACAACTACGACCACACCGATGTCGACAGCCTCTACATCTCCGAGGCCTACGTCGACGAGGGCCCGACCCTGAAGCGGTTCCGTCCGCGTGCCCAGGGCCGTGCCTACCGGATCCGCAAGCGGACCAGCCACATCACCGTGGTCGTCAGCAGCAAGGAAGGAACCCGGTAATGGGCCAGAAGGTAAACCCGCACGGGTTCCGGCTCGGCGTTACGACCGACTTCAAGTCGCGCTGGTACGCCGACAAGCTGTACAAGGACTACGTCAAGGAAGACGTCGCCATCCGTCGGATGATGACGTCCGGCATGGAGCGCGCCGGCATCTCCAAGGTCGAGATCGAGCGCACCCGTGACCGTGTGCGTGTGGACATCCACACCGCGCGTCCGGGCATCGTGATCGGCCGCCGCGGCGCCGAGGCCGACCGCATCCGCGGTGACCTCGAGAAGCTCACCGGCAAGCAGGTCCAGCTGAACATCCTCGAGGTCAAGAACCCCGAGACCGACGCTCAGCTGGTCGCCCAGGCCGTCGCCGAGCAGCTCTCCTCCCGCGTCTCCTTCCGCCGCGCCATGCGTAAGAGCATGCAGTCGGCGATGAAGGCCGGCGCCAAGGGCATCAAGATCCAGTGCGGTGGCCGCCTCGGTGGCGCCGAGATGTCCCGCTCGGAGTTCTACCGCGAGGGCCGTGTGCCCCTGCACACGCTCCGCGCGAACGTGGACTACGGCTTCTTCGAGGCCAAGACGACCTTCGGCCGCATCGGTGTGAAGGTCTGGATCTACAAGGGCGACGTCAAGAACATCGCCGAGGTCCGCGCCGAGAACGCCGCTGCCCGTGCGGGTAACCGCCCGGCCCGCGGCGGTGCCGACCGCCCGGCCCGTGGTGGCCGCGGTGGCGAGCGGCGCGGTCGCAAGCCGCAGCAGGCTGCCGGCGCCGAGGCCCCCAAGGCCGAGGCTCCCGCTGCCGCCGCTCCGGCTGAGAGCACCGGAACGGAGGCCTGACCGACATGCTGATCCCCCGTAGGGTCAAGCACCGCAAGCAGCACCACCCCAAGCGCAACGGCATGTCCAAGGGTGGCACGCAGGTTGCGTTCGGCGAGTACGGCATCCAGGCGCTGACCCCGGCCTATGTGACGAACCGCCAGATCGAGGCCGCTCGTATCGCCATGACGCGTCACATCAAGCGTGGTGGCAAGGTCTGGATCAACATCTACCCGGACCGCCCCCTCACCAAGAAGCCGGCCGAGACCCGCATGGGTTCCGGTAAGGGCTCGCCGGAGTGGTGGGTGGCCAACGTCAAGCCCGGACGCGTGATGTTCGAGCTGTCGTACCCCAACGAGAAGATCGCGCGCGAGGCCCTGACCCGTGCGGCTCACAAGCTGCCGATGAAGTGCAAGATCGTCAAGCGCGAGGCAGGTGAAGCGTGATGTCGGCCGGTACCAAGGCGTCCGAGCTGCGCGAGCTGGGCAACGAGGAGCTGCTCAACAAGCTCCGCGAGGCCAAGGAAGAGCTGTTCAACCTCCGCTTCCAGGCGGCGACGGGCCAGCTCGAGAACCACGGTCGGCTCAAGGCCGTCCGCAAGGACATCGCGCGGATCTACACCCTGATGCGTGAGCGCGAGCTGGGCATCGAGACGGTGGAGAGCGCCTGATGAGCGAGAGCAACGTGACTGAAGAGACCAAGACGGACCGCGGATTCCGCAAGACCCGTGAGGGTCTGGTCGTCAGCGACAAGATGGACAAGACCGTCGTCGTCGCCGTCGAGGACCGCGTCAAGCACGCGCTGTACGGCAAGGTCATCCGCCGTACGAACAAGCTCAAGGCGCACGACGAGCAGAACGCCGCCGGCGTCGGCGACCGGGTTCTCCTGATGGAGACCCGCCCGCTGTCGGCGACGAAGCGCTGGCGCGTCGTGGAGATCCTCGAGAAGGCGAAGTAACCAAGCGGGGGTTCCGCCCCCGCTGCCTCCGCCGGGGGCTCGGCCCCCCGGCCCCGGGCCGGCGGCTCGCCGCCGGCCTCGGCCGCGGCGGCCGAGCGGCCCCCGGCGGAGGTTGTCGCCTGCAGAGGCCTAAGTAATTCCTTCGGGGCAACCCCCGCAGGACAGTTCCGCCAGGCTCTCCGGCTCAACCCCCGGAGGGAACCGGCAGACAACCAGGAGATAGACGTGATCCAGCAGGAGTCGCGACTGCGTGTCGCCGACAACACGGGTGCGAAGGAGATCCTCTGCATCCGTGTGCTCGGCGGCTCCGGTCGCCGCTACGCGGGTATCGGTGACGTCATCGTCGCCACCGTCAAGGACGCGATCCCCGGTGGCAACGTGAAGAAGGGTGACGTCGTCAAGGCGGTCATCGTTCGCACCGTCAAGGAGCGCCGCCGTCCGGACGGCTCGTACATCCGCTTCGACGAGAACGCCGCCGTCATTCTGAAGAACGACGGCGACCCTCGTGGCACCCGTATCTTCGGCCCGGTCGGCCGTGAGCTGCGCGAGAAGAAGTTCATGAAGATCATCTCCCTCGCGCCGGAGGTGCTGTGAGCATGAAGATCAAGAAGGGCGACCTGGTCCAGGTCATCACCGGTAAGGACAAGGGCAAGCAGGGCAAGGTCATCGCGGCCTTCCCCCGTGAGGACCGTGTCCTGGTCGAGGGTGTCAACCGGGTCAAGAAGCACACCAAGGCCGGTCCGACGGCTCGCGGTTCGCAGGCCGGCGGCATCGTCACCACCGAGGCGCCGATCCACGTCTCCAACGTCCAGCTGGTCGTGGAGAAGGACGGCAAGAAGGTCGTGACCCGCGTCGGTTACCGCTTCGACGACGAAGGCAACAAGATCCGCGTTGCCAAGCGGACGGGTGAGGACATCTGATGACGACCACCACCACTCCGCGACTGAAGCAGAAGTACCGTGAGGAGATCACGGGCAAGCTGCGTGACGAGTTCAAGTACGAGAACGTCATGCAGATCCCCGGTCTCGTCAAGATCGTGGTCAACATGGGTGTGGGCGACGCCGCCCGCGACTCCAAGCTGATCGAGGGCGCCATCCGCGACCTCACCACGATCACCGGTCAGAAGCCGGCCGTCACCAAGGCCCGCAAGTCCATCGCGCAGTTCAAGCTGCGTGAGGGCCAGCCGATCGGTGCCCACGTCACGCTCCGTGGCGACCGCATGTGGGAGTTCCTGGACCGCACCCTGTCGCTGGCGCTCCCGCGCATCCGCGACTTCCGCGGCCTGTCCCCCAAGCAGTTCGACGGCCGTGGCAACTACACCTTCGGTCTCACGGAGCAGGTCATGTTCCACGAGATCGACCAGGACAAGATCGACCGCGTCCGGGGTATGGACATCACCGTGGTCACCACGGCGACCAACGACGCTGAGGGCCGCGCGCTCCTCCGTCACCTCGGCTTCCCCTTCAAGGAGGCGTGAGCGAGATGGCGAAGAAGGCTCTGATCGCGAAGGCTGCTCGTAAGCCCAAGTTCGGCGTACGTGGCTACACGCGCTGCCAGCGCTGTGGTCGTCCGCACTCCGTGTACCGCAAGTTCGGCCTGTGCCGCGTGTGCCTTCGTGAGATGGCTCACCGTGGCGAGCTGCCGGGCGTGACCAAGAGCTCCTGGTAATCCCCCCAATCAGGGATTAGCAGGGCTCTCGGTAAGCATCTGGGGCGGCAGGACGTCCAGCTCGCATGCCTTAGGCTTGTGGGGTTGGGCGTCTGCCGCCGCCCTTACGACTTACTACGCCGTAGGTCCACCGCGCCGCACCCGTCCCGTCTCGGATCGGGGAGAGGGATGGCGCACCAGGAAACCCCGGCGAGAGAGGCCGAAGGCCAATTCATGACCATGACTGATCCGATCGCAGACATGCTGACGCGTCTGCGGAACGCGAACTCGGCGTACCACGACTCCGTGGCGATGCCGCACTCGAAGATCAAGTCGCACATCGCGGAGATCCTCCAGCAGGAGGGCTTCATCACGGGCTGGAAGGTCGAGGACGCCGAGGTCGGCAAGAACCTCGTCCTGGAGCTGAAGTTCGGCCCCAACCGTGAGCGCTCCATCGCGGGGATCAAGCGGATCTCCAAGCCCGGTCTCCGGGTATACGCGAAGTCCACCAACCTGCCGAAGGTTCTCGGCGGCCTGGGCGTGGCGATCATCTCCACGTCCCACGGTCTCCTGACCGACAAGCAGGCGCAGAAGAAGGGCGTGGGTGGGGAAGTCCTCGCCTACGTCTGGTAGTTCGGGAACGGAGGAGAGACAACATGTCGCGTATCGGCAAGCTCCCCATCCCGGTTCCCGCCGGCGTGGACGTCACCATCGACGGCCGTACGGTCGCGGTCAAGGGCCCCAAGGGCGAACTGACCCACACCGTCATCGCGCCGATCGACATCGCCAAGGCCGAGGACGGCACCCTTCAGGTGCTGCGGCCCAACGACGAGCGGCAGAGCAAGGCCCTGCACGGCCTGTCCCGCACGCTGGTGGCGAACATGATCACCGGTGTGACCCAGGGATACGTCAAGAAGCTCGAAATCAGCGGTGTCGGCTACCGCGTCGTGGCGAAGGGCTCCAACCTGGAGTTCTCCCTCGGCTACAGCCACCCGATCCTGGTCGAGGCCCCCGAGGGCATCACCTTCAAGGTGGAGTCCCCGACCCGTTTCTCGGTCGAGGGCATCGACAAGCAGAAGGTCGGCGAGGTTGCGGCCAACATCCGCAAGCTGCGCAGGCCCGACCCGTACAAGGCCAAGGGTGTCAAGTACGAGGGCGAAGTCATCCGCCGCAAGGTCGGAAAGGCGGGTAAGTAAGCCATGGCATACGGGCAGAAGATCCTTAAGGGCGACGCCTACAAGCGCGCCGCGATCAAGCGCCGCCACATCCGTATCCGTAAGCACATCAACGGTACGGCGGAGCGTCCGCGCCTGGTCGTTACCCGCTCGAACCGCCACATCGTGGCCCAGGTGATCGACGACATCAAGGGTCACACCCTGGCGTCGGCGTCCACCCTGGACAGCTCGATCCGCGGTGGCGAGGGCGACAAGTCGGCGCAGGCCAAGCAGGTCGGCGCCCTGGTCGCCGAGCGTGCCAAGGCCGCCGGTGTCGAGGCCGTCGTGTTCGACCGTGGTGGTAACCAGTACGCGGGGCGCATCGCCGCCCTGGCGGACGCCGCCCGCGAGGCCGGACTCAAGTTCTGAGTCCTGGTTCCGTAGCTAGCGGAGACAGAGAGAGGTAATTCCAATGGCTGGACCCCAGCGCCGCGGTGGCGGTGCCGGTGGCGGCGAGCGGCGGGACCGGAAGGGCCGTGACGGCGGCGCAGCTGCCGCCGAGAAGACCGCGTACGTTGAGCGCGTTGTCGCGATCAACCGCGTCGCCAAGGTTGTGAAGGGTGGTCGTCGCTTCAGCTTCACCGCGCTGGTCGTGGTGGGCGACGGTGACGGCACCGTGGGTGTCGGATACGGCAAGGCCAAGGAGGTGCCGGCCGCCATCGCCAAGGGCGTTGAGGAGGCCAAGAAGCACTTCTTCAAGGTCCCGCGTATCCAGGGCACCATCCCCCACCCCATCCAGGGTGAGAAGGCTGCCGGCGTCGTCCTGCTCAAGCCCGCGTCGCCCGGTACCGGTGTTATCGCCGGTGGTCCGGTGCGTGCCGTGCTCGAGTGCGCCGGTATCCACGACGTGCTGTCGAAGTCGCTCGGCTCCGACAACGCGATCAACATCGTGCACGCCACCGTGGAGGCCCTGAAGGGCCTGCAGCGTCCCGAGGAGATCGCGGCCCGCCGTGGTCTGCCCCTCGAGGACGTCGCTCCCGCGGCTCTCCTGCGTGCGCGTGCCGGGGCGGGTGCGTAATCATGGCGCAGCTCAAGATCACGCAGGTCAAGTCCTACATCGGCAGCAAGCAGAACCACCGTGACACCCTGCGCTCCCTTGGTCTCAAGGGCATCAACACGCAGGTCGTCAAGGAGGACCGCCCCGAGTTCCGCGGCATGGTGCACACCGTCCGCCACCTCGTGACGGTCGAGGAGGTCGACTGATCATGGCGGAGAACAACCCGCTCAAGATCCACAACCTCCGTCCCGCCCCGGGCGCCAAGACCGCCAAGACCCGTGTCGGTCGTGGTGAGGCGTCGAAGGGTAAGACGGCCGGTCGTGGTACCAAGGGTACGAAGGCCCGCTACCAGGTTCCGGAGCGCTTCGAGGGTGGGCAGATGCCCCTCCACATGCGTCTCCCGAAGCTGAAGGGCTTCAAGAACCCGTTCAAGACCGAGTACCAGGTCGTGAACCTCGACAAGCTGGCCGCCCTCTACCCCGAGGGTGGCGAGGTCACCGTCGAGTCGCTGGTGGCCAAGGGCGCTGTTCGCAAGAACAGCCTCGTCAAGGTCCTCGGCCAGGGCGAGATCTCCGTGGCGCTGCAGGTGACGGTCGACGCCGTCTCCGGCTCCGCCAAGGAGAAGATCACCGCTGCCGGCGGTTCCGTCACCGAGCTCGTCTGAACACCACAGGCGTCTCGATGACCTGAGCGATCCCGACCGGGGATACCCCACAAATGGGGTATCCCCGGTTGGTCGTTCCTAGGGCGGCAGTCCCGCCGGTAAGGTGGCCTGCACTGCCCTCTTTTCACGGGGTGCTGCACTTCCGGCACTCTGAGCGGCAGTTGCCCGTTACCTATTCGTCGAACCTCAAGACCGTCACCCTTGACGCAGTTGCGCGGGGGTCGCAGGAGGCACCGTGCTCACCGCGTTCGCCCGGGCGTTCAAGACGCCCGACCTGCGCAAGAAGCTGCTCTTCACGCTCGGCATCATCGTGGTCTACCGGGTCGGTACGCATGTCCCGATCCCAGGCGTCGACTACCGGAACGTCCAGACCTGTATCGACAACGCTCAGGCCAACCAGGGCCTGTTCGGCCTGGTCAACATGTTCAGCGGCGGTGCGCTGCTGCAGATCACGATCTTCGCGCTGGGCATCATGCCGTACATCACGGCGAGCATCATTCTGCAGCTGCTGACCGTGGTGATCCCGCGCCTGGAAGCCCTGAAGAAGGAGGGCCAGGCCGGTACGGCGAAGATCACGCAGTACACCCGCTACCTGACGGTGGCCCTCGCCATCCTTCAGGGCACCGGCCTCGTCGCCACCGCCCGCAGCGGCGCCCTGTTCTCGGGCTGCCCGGTGGCCAGCCAGATCGTCCCCGACCAGTCGATCTTCGTCACCATCACCATGGTCATCACCATGACCGCCGGTACGGCGATCGTGATGTGGCTCGGCGAGCTCATCACGGACCGCGGCATCGGCAACGGCATGTCGATCCTGATGTTCATCTCGATCGCCGCCACCTTCCCGTCCGCCCTGTGGGCCATCAAGCAGGAGGGCTCGCTGGCCGACGGCTGGATCGAGTTCGCCACCGTCATCGCGGTCGGCCTCGTCGTGATCGGCTTGGTGGTCTTCGTCGAGCAGGCTCAGCGCCGCATTCCGGTCCAGTACGCCAAGCGCATGATCGGCCGCCGATCCTACGGCGGTACGTCGACGTACATCCCGCTGAAGGTCAACCAGGCCGGCATCATCCCTGTGATCTTCGCCTCGTCGCTGCTCTACATCCCGGCGTTGGTCGCCCAGTTCGCCGGCGGAAACTCCGGCTGGAAGGTCTGGATCGAGAAGAATCTTGCGCTGCCGGACGCCCCGATGCACATGGTTCTTTACTTCATCCTGATCATTTTCTTCGCCTTCTTCTATGTGGCTATCTCGTTCAACCCCGAGGAAGTCGCCGACAACATGAAGAAGTATGGTGGCTTCATCCCGGGCATCCGGGCTGGCCGACCGACCGCTGAGTACCTGTCGTACGTGCTCAACCGGATCACCTGGCCGGGTTCGCTGTACTTGGGGCTGATCGCTCTCGTGCCGACGATGGCGTTGGCTGGTTTCGGGGCAAACCAGAACTTCCCGTTCGGCGGGACCAGCATCCTGATCATCGTGGGTGTGGGTCTCGAGACGGTGAAGCAGATCGAGAGCCAGCTTCAGCAGCGCAATTACGAAGGGTTCCTCCGCTGATGCGTATCGTCCTCGTCGGGCCGCCGGGTGCCGGTAAGGGAACGCAGGCCGCGTTCCTGGCTCAGAACCTGTCGATCCCGCACATCTCCACGGGCGACCTGTTCCGGGCCAACATCAGCCGGCAGACGGAACTCGGCAAACTGGCGAAGTCCTACATGGACGCGGGCAATCTCGTGCCCGACGAGGTCACCATCGCCATGGCCAAGGACCGTATGGAGCAGCCGGACGCGGAGAACGGTTTCCTGCTGGACGGCTTCCCCCGCAACGTCTCCCAGGCCGAGGCGCTCGACGAGCTGCTCGAGACCGAGAGCATGCAGCTCGACGCGGTGCTGGACCTGGAGGTCCCCGAGGACGAGGTGGTCAAGCGCATCGCCGGCCGCCGCATCTGCCGTAACGACTCCGCGCACGTCTTCCACGTGACGTACAAGCAGCCGGCCAAGGAGGGCGTCTGCGACGTCTGCGGCGGCGAGCTGTACCAGCGGGACGACGACTCCGAGGAGACCGTCCGCAAGCGGCTGGAGGTCTACCACACGCAGACCGAGCCGATCATCGACTACTACAAGGCGCAGGGCCTGGTGGTCACGATCTCCGCGCTCGGCAAGGTGGAGGACGTCACGACGCGCGCCATGGAGGCGCTCAAGCGTGACGAGGACGGCAAGTAGTCGTTCATGCACAGCTACGGCCGCGGTTCCCCCAGGGGAGCCGCGGCTGCTGTGTGGGCGGGGTCCTCGCGCGGCCCCGTATCGTTGAAGGCGTCCATGTTCTCCGAAGGTCCAGAAAGGCCGTAGCCCCCATGGTGCAGATCAAGACCCCCGAGCAGATCGCCAAGATGCGTGAGGCGGGGCTGGTCGTCGCCGCCATTCACGCGGCGACCCGCGAAGCCGCCGTGCCGGGGGCCACGACGAAGGATCTGGACCAGGTCGCCCGCAAGGTGCTCGCCGAGCACAACGCCAAGCCCAACTTCCTCGGCTACGGCGGTTTCCCCGCGACCATCTGCACCTCGGTGAACGAGGTCGTCGTCCATGGCATCCCCTCCGACGACGTGGTCCTCAAGGACGGGGACGTGATCTCCATCGACTGCGGCGCGATCATCGACGGCTGGCACGGCGACGCCGCGTACACGGCCTTCGTGGGCTCCGGTCACTCCCCGGAGCTGATCGAGCTGTCCCGGGTGACCGAGGAATCGATGTGGGCCGGCATCGCGGCCATGAAGCAGGGCAACCGGCTGGTCGACGTCTCGCGGGCGATCGAGACGTACATCCGCCGCCAGCCCAAGCCCGGCGGCGGCCGGTACGGGATCATCGAGGACTACGGCGGTCACGGCATCGGCACCGAGATGCACATGGACCCGCACCTGCTGAACTACGTGGACCGCCGGCGCGGCAAGGGGCCGAAGCTGGTGCCCGGGTTCTGCCTCGCGATCGAGCCGATGGTGTCGCTGGGGACGCCGAAGACGGAGGTCCTGGGGGACGACTGGACGGTCGTCACCACGGACGGTACGTGGTCGTCCCACTGGGAGCACTCCGTCGCGCTGACGGAGGAGGGGCCGCTGGTGCTGACGTCTCCCGACGGGGGTAAGGCGAAGCTCGCCGAGCTGGGGATCGTCGCCGCGCCCGATCCGCTGGGCTGAGCAACTTCCGGGGAGAGTGGCCCGGATCGTCGGCGGCTGCGGGGACGTGGGGGTTGCTCGCGCAGTTCCGCGCGCCCGTTTCGGGGGCGCTTAAAGATCTCTCCGCAGGGGCAGACTCTCGATTCGTGTTTCCGAGAGGCCTGACGTAGACTGACTCGTCGGCTCTTGTGCATCCGCATGTCTGCATGCGCTCGCACTGATGAGTCGATCAAGGTAGTCGATTCGAAGGGCGAAGCGTGGCCAAGAAGCAAGGTGCCATCGAGATCGAGGGCACTGTCGTCGAGTCTCTTCCGAACGCCATGTTCAAGGTCGAGCTCCAGAACGGCCACCAGGTCCTGGCACACATCAGCGGCAAGATGCGCATGCACTACATCCGCATCCTCCCTGACGACCGGGTCGTGGTGGAGCTGTCTCCGTACGACCTGACGCGTGGCCGGATCGTCTACCGCTACAAGTAGATCTTGCCCGCGCCCCGGCTTCCGGGGTGGTGGCACTGACCCGGAGAACCTCACCCATGAAGGTCAAGCCGAGCGTCAAGAAGATCTGCGACAAGTGCAGGGTGATCCGCCGTCACGGCCGGGTCATGGTCATCTGCGACAACCCGCGCCACAAGCAGCGCCAGGGCTGACGCACGACCGATCCCTCTGCCTTCATCGCAGGGATTCGCGCGACGCAAGCTGAATATGTTCATACGCAGGGCCCAGACCCCCGGGTCTGACACCCCCGGTCGGAGGCCGGGGACCCAGTTCGTACCTCATACGGCGGCTGGGAGTCGGTTCTGTGGAAGACCTCCGTCAAGCAACTGGAGCCATTGAATGGCACGCGTTTCCGGTGTTGACATCCCGCGCGACAAGCGCGTGGAGATCGCCCTCACCTACGTGTTCGGCATCGGCCGGACCCTCTCGCAGCAGACGCTGGCCGCCACCGGCGTCGACCCGAACACCCGCGTTCGCGACCTCTCCGAGGAGCAGCTCGTCGCGATCCGCGAGTTCGTCGACAACAACATCAAGACCGAGGGTGACCTCCGTCGCGAGATCCAGGCCGACATCCGCCGCAAGGTCGAGATCGGTACCTACCAGGGTCTGCGCCACCGCCGTGGTCTGCCGGTCCGCGGTCAGCGCACCAGCACCAACGCCCGCACCCGCAAGGGCCCGCGTCGCGCCATCGCCGGCAAGAAGAAGCCGGGCAAGAAGTAGTCCTCAGCGGACGCTCGTCAGCGGTCTTCGCTGCAGGACCGACCACCTCCCGTAGGAGTTATAGATGCCCCCCAAGGGTCGTCAGGGCGCTGCCAAGAAGGTGCGCCGCAAGGAAAAGAAGAACGTCGCTCACGGCCACGCGCACATCAAGAGCACGTTCAACAACACCATCGTCTCGATCACGGACCCGTCCGGCAACGTGATCTCCTGGGCCTCCGCCGGCCACGTCGGCTTCAAGGGCTCCCGGAAGTCCACGCCGTTCGCCGCGCAGATGGCCGCCGAGTCGGCTGCCCGCCGCGCCCAGGAGCACGGCATGCGCAAGGTCGACGTGTTCGTCAAGGGCCCGGGTTCCGGTCGTGAGACCGCCATCCGTTCGCTCCAGGCGACCGGTCTCGAGGTCGGCTCCATCCAGGACGTCACCCCGACCCCGCACAACGGCTGCCGTCCGCCGAAGCGCCGCCGCGTCTGACGCTCCGGCTCAGGCGGACTGGCCTCCGGCTGGAGATGTGGGGGTTATCCCCCACATGTCGCAGCACGGCTGCCGTCCGCCGAAGCGCCGTCGCGTCTGACGCGACGCCTTCGGGTTCAGGTTTCCGGGCGGTACGGCTCCTTCGGGCCGTATCGCCCGTACCCTTGCAGTACCCGTCCCTTTTCGTCGGGGACGGTCGAGTCGGGCGTCATATAGCGGGCGCCCCCGACTGAAGGATCTGATCCACACATGCTGATCGCTCAGCGTCCCTCGTTGACCGAAGAGGTCGTCGACGAATTCCGCTCCCGGTTCGTGATCGAGCCGCTGGAGCCGGGCTTCGGTTACACCCTCGGCAACTCCCTGCGCCGGACCCTCCTGTCCTCGATCCCGGGTGCGGCGGTCACGTCCATCCGCATCGACGGTGTCCTGCACGAGTTCACCACCGTGCCGGGCGTCAAGGAGGACGTCACCGACCTGATCCTCAACATCAAGCAGCTGGTCGTCTCCTCGGAGCACGACGAGCCGGTCGTGATGTACCTGCGCAAGCAGGGCCCGGGTCTGGTCACCGCCGCCGACATCGCGCCGCCGGCCGGTGTCGAGGTGCACAACCCCGACCTCGTCCTCGCCACGCTCAACGGCAAGGGCAAGCTGGAGATGGAGCTGACGGTCGAGCGCGGCCGCGGTTACGTCTCCGCCGTGCAGAACAAGCAGGTCGGCCAGGAGATCGGCCGGATTCCGGTCGACTCGATCTACTCGCCGGTGCTCAAGGTCACGTACAAGGTCGAGGCCACGCGTGTCGAGCAGCGCACCGACTTCGACAAGCTGATCGTCGACGTCGAGACCAAGCAGGCCATGCGTCCGCGTGACGCCATGGCGTCGGCCGGCAAGACCCTGGTCGAGCTGTTCGGTCTGGCCCGCGAGCTCAACATCGACGCCGAGGGCATCGACATGGGCCCGTCCCCGACGGACGCCGCCCTCGCCGCCGACCTGGCGCTGCCGATCGAGGAGCTGGAGCTCACCGTTCGGTCGTACAACTGCCTCAAGCGTGAGGGCATCCACTCCGTGGGTGAGCTCGTGGCGCGTTCCGAGGCCGACCTGCTCGACATCCGCAACTTCGGTGCGAAGTCGATCGACGAGGTCAAGGCGAAGCTGGCCGGCATGGGCCTGGCCCTGAAGGACAGCCCGCCCGGATTCGACCCGACCGCCGCGGCGGACGCCTTCGGTGCGGACGACGACGCGGACGCCGGGTTCGTCGAGACCGAGCAGTACTGAGAGCTCGGGCCTTTTCGGTCCGTACTCGGGCGCGGGTGCGCTGTGCTTGATCGCGCAGTTCCCCGCGCCCCTTCCGGGGCGCACCCCGGATCTCCGACGGGCAACCGCTCGCTCGGATACTGACCCCGGTACCTGATACGGCCGGGGCAGACACCTAGGAGAAACACCATGCCGAAGCCCACCAAGGGTGCCCGTATGGGCGGCAGCGCCGCGCACGAGAAGCTGCTCCTCGCGAACCTCGCGAAGGCGCTGTTCGAGCACGGTCGCATCACCACCACCGAGGCGAAGGCGCGCAAGCTGCGTCCGTACGCCGAGCGTCTGGTCACCAAGGCGAAGAAGGGTGACCTTCACAACCGCCGTCAGGTGCTCCAGGTCATCACGGACAAGAGCATCGTCCACACGCTCTTCACCGAGATCGGCCCGCGCTACGAGAACCGTCCGGGTGGCTACACCCGCATCACCAAGATCGGTAACCGCCGTGGCGACAACGCGCCCATGGCCGTCATCGAGCTGGTCGAGGCGCTGACGGTGGCGCAGGAGGCGACCGGCGAGGCCGAGGCCGCGACCAAGCGTGCCGCGAAGGACGCCGAGGGCTCTGAGGCTCAGGTCGATGTGACCAAGGCCGAGGGCGCCGAGGAGTCCAAGGACGCCTAAGCGTCTGCCGGGGATTGTTTGTTGGCGGCTGCGGCTTCGTCGTGGTTGTTCGCGCCCACGCGGCGGAGCCGCAAGTCGACACAGCCCCGCGCCCCTGAGAGGGCGTTGGCGGGTCCGTTCCTTTTCAGGGGCGGGCCCGCTTTTGTGTTGCTGAGAGGATCTGTACGTGAGTGATGAAGCAGCAGCCGGTTACGTGCGTGTGCGTCTTGATCTGTCGTACGACGGGAGTGAGTTCTCCGGGTGGGCCAAGCAGGCCGGGGGGCGGCGGACCGTGCAGGGGGAGATCGAGGACGCCCTGCGGACCGTGACGCGGTCGGGGCAGACGTACGAGCTGACCGTGGCGGGGCGCACCGATGCCGGGGTGCACGCCCGGGGGCAGGTGGCGCATGTCGATCTGCCGCGTGAGGTGTGGGCCGAGCACAACCAGAAGCTGCTGAAGCGGCTCGCCGGGCGGCTGCCCCGGGACGTACGGGTGTGGGCCCTCAGGGAGGCGCCCCGTGGCTTCAACGCGCGGTTCTCGGCGGTCTGGCGGCGGTACGCGTACCGGGTCACCGACAATCCCGGTGGCGTCGATCCGCTGCTGCGCAACCATGTGCTGTGGCACGACTGGCCCTTGGACGTCGACGCCATGAACGAGGCCGCCCGGCGGCTGCTCGGGGAGCACGACTTCGCCGCCTACTGCAAGAAGCGGGAGGGGGCCACTACCATCCGTACGCTCCAGGAGCTGAGCCTGGACAAGGGAGCCGACGGGATCATCACGGCGACCGTGCGGGCCGACGCCTTCTGCCACAACATGGTGCGCTCGCTCATCGGGGCGCTGTTGTTCGTGGGCGACGGGCACCGGCCGCCGGACTGGCCCGCGAAGGTGCTGGCGGCCGGCGTGCGGGACTCGGCCGTGCACGTCGTACGGCCGCACGGGCTGACGCTGGAGGAGGTCGGCTACCCGGCCGACGAGTTGCTGGCCGCGCGCAACAAGGAGGCGCGCAACAAGCGGTCGTTGTCGTCGTCGCCGTCGGCGGGGTGCTGCTGACCGCCTTGCGCTGTTTCCTCACCGGCGGGCGGAGTTCCAGGCCGAGACCAGCCCTGAGAGGGCCCTGGTGGCGGCGTCGGCGTCGGAGCCGTCGCCGCGTGCCTTGGGGGAGAGCTCCACGTGGACGAACCTGGCGTGGTGGCGCTCCGCGGCCTTGCCCTGGACGTTCGTGGTGCCTTCCAGGGGGCAGCGAGCCGCCCAGCCCCGGCAGACCCGCAGCCCGTCGGCCTGCATGCCGTCGGCCAGGGCGACGGCCTCGGTGAGGGTGCTGCGCGCGGCTCCGGTGGAGAGGACCGCCTCGTAGGGGCGGTCCGAGTCCTTGGCGAAGCCGTGCAGTTGCACGCCCGGGACATCGCGTTTCTGGAGCTCCACGACGATGGCGTGGAAGACGCTGTCCTCCTCGTGGGCGACGTCGGCGGCGTCGCCCCGGCCCGCCTCGCGGTGCGCGCCGGCGAGGACCAGGGAGCCGCCGGGGTTGTCCTCCAGGAGCCGCACGCCGAGGCGTTCGGTGTCCCGGTCGGAGACCGGGTGCGGCACCTGGGCGTTCCAGCGGACGTCGGAGTCCGCGGTCAGGTAGAGGCGCCCCCAGCGTGCGGCCCGGCCCGGGCGGGCGGCGGCGATCTCGTCGTACCTGCGGCCGGACTCGGTGTCGGTGAGGCGGGTGAGCTTCAGGCCGAGGGGGGCGAGCAGCCGTTCGGCCTGCGTGGCGTCGCCGTCCAGGAGGTGGCCGACGCTCTCGGCGACGCGCTCGCGCTGGGTGTCGCCCGGCGGGGTGTACGCGGCGTCGGGCTCCAGATCCGCCGTGTACGCGAGGATCCTGCTGCGGAGGTCCACCAGTTCCCGGGCGCCCGGAGTGGAGTCGTCCGTTGACCGTTCTGGTGCCGACTGACAGCCGAACAAGGCGAGGACGAGTCCGAATTGGATCAAAATACGAGTCAAATGTGACTGTCTTGTGACGGTAACTTCCGTGGTGCTTGTGTGCTTCATGTGAATATGATGCGGTGACACTTCGTAATCCTCTCCGGATCGCTCGGGCGGCAACCGCTTTCGTGGCCACCGTCGCCGTCGCGACCGCGTGCAGCTCCGCGGCCTCCGCGCCGCAGGTGAAGCCGGGCGGCCGCTCGTTCACCGTCGCCGCCGCCGGTGATGTGCTGATCCACCCCGAGCTGGTCGACCAGGCCGCCAAGGATGCCAAGAAGACCGGCGAGGGCGAGGCCGGGCTGGACTTCAAGCCCTTGCTCGCCGGGATCAAGCCGGTCATCAGCAAGGCGGACCTGGCGATCTGTCACATGGAGACGCCCGTCGGAAATCCGCGGGGCCCCTTCGAGGGGTACCCGGAGTTCCTGGTGCCGCCGCAGATCCTGACGTCGCTCAAGGATGTGGGCTACGACACCTGCTCGACGGCCTCCAACCACACCTATGACCACGGTCTGGGCGCTGTACGGCGCACCTTGAACGCCATGGACAAGGCCGGCCTCGGGCACACGGGCTCCGCCCGCACGCCCGAGGAAGCGGAACGGATCAACATCCGTGACGTCAACGGCGTCAAGGTCGCCCACCTCTCGTTCTCCTGGATGTCGTTCCTGAACCCGACGCCGGAGAAGGAGAAGTGGGCGTTCAACCAGATCGACACGGACGCGATCAAGGACGCCGAGGCCCGTGCCCGCGAGAAGGGCGCCGAGGTGGTCATCCTCTCGGTCCACTGGGGCCTTGAGCACTACAACGAACCGAGTGTTCCCCAGCTGCAGCTGGCGGAGCGGCTCACCGAGGAGACCGGCGTCGACCTGGTGATCGGGCACCACGCCCACGTGGTGCAGCCGATCCAGAAGGTGAACGGCACCTGGATCGCCTACAGCCTGGGCAACCAGGTCGCCCGGCACTCCTCGCCCACCGGGCTCACCGAGGAGGGCGCGATCGGCTGGTTCGAGTTCCGCGAGACGACCGACGGCTGGGACGTCGCCGCCCGCTACGCCACGACGCTGGTGGACATCCCGCCCGAGGTGGAGGCCGGCGAGAAGCCGCCCGCCGGCGCGGTCGAGGACCACCGGGTGGTGGACGTACGGCGGGCACTCGAGACGCCGGGCGACCTCTCCGAGGAGCGGCTCGCGCGCTACCGGCTGGCGGCCGACCGCACGCGCGGCTTCCTGTACAACCGCGGGGCGCCGGGAGGCGACGGCCTGAAGGAGCTCGCGCTGGAGCGTGACTAGCGCCACAGCGCATCCGGGGCGACCGGCACAACTTCGTCGCTCCCCAACAGTCTTGTATACGGCGGTCCCTCACCCCTCCCGCGGGAGCGGTGTTCTGAGCGGCCGTTCTTCACCCAGAGAGGCCGGAGGAGACCACCGGTGACACCCACCCGCGCCGTGCGCCCCGTGAAGGGAGGACGGCGGCGCAGCCGGAGACGCGCGGACATGCCGCTGCTGGGCGGCGTCCGCCCCCCGATCGCGCTGCTGTGCGTGCTGGTGCTCGCACTCGCGGGCCTGACCGCCCAGGTGCTCGGCCCCGCCGGCGAGCAGGCCGTACCGCAGGCGGTGCTCTCCTCGCAGCAGCACTTCGCGGAGGACGGTGCCATCGCCCTGCGTGCCTCCATCGACGAGCGGGTCACCGACCTGAACCGCACCGCCGCCGCGCTGAACGCGGGGCCGCCGGTCAAGCCCGAGCGCGTCCTGTCCGACCTGGGGAAGACCTACCAGAAGTGGACGGGCACCACCGTCCTGGACCTGGAGAGCGGCAAGGTGCTGGCCGCCAGGGGTGAAACGATTCCCCTCGGATGGCTGGACAAGGACGTCCTCACCGGGGACAAGGCCCTCAAGCCCCGCATGGTGCGGCTGGAGACCGGCGACGTCCGCCTGATGACGATGGCGGTCCTGGACTTCGAGGACGGGCCGCAGCAGCTGCTTCTCGCCTCCAACAGCCTGTCCGTGCCCGCCATCAACCTGGGCCAGTTCCGCTCCATGGCGGTCGTCGCCACCGGCGGCGAGATCCTGGCCACGGCGGGCTTCGAGCAGTCCGAGGCGCTCAACTCCGACCAGGAGCGCAAGGAGCTGGGCTTCCTCCAGAAGCAGATGAGCGGGCTGTCCGCCCAGGCGGCACGGGAGACCGAGCAGGACCCGGTCAGCGCCAGGGAGCCGGGTTCCCGCGGCTACCCCGGTGTCAGCGGGACCCTGGTCGGCGGGAGCTACAACGGCCGTGTCGCCACGGCCGGTTACGCCTCCCTCTCCTCCGCCGACCCGGAGGAGAAGAAGAGCGTCGGCGCGGGCCTCGGGCTCACCGTCGTCGCCCTGCTGCCCGTGGTCCAGCAGCAGGGCGCCGCTGCGGACCGGGAGCTGTACGGGCTGCTGGCGGCCGGAGCGCTGGTGGTGCTCGGACTGCTCGCCGCGGCCGTGCTGTGGGCGACCGTGCAGCGGCCGCTGCTGCGGCTGTTCCTGGAGTCCCGCCGACTGGCCCGGGGCGACCTGACCCGCCCGGTGGACGTGCCCCGCTGGGGCGAGGCCGCGCGCATCGGCTCCGCACTGGAGAGGCTGCGCGCGCAGCTGGGCGGCCCGAGCGAGGACCCCGGCGGGCGCCAGCGCGTCAAGGGGCGGTTCGGGGTGCGCGGGCCGCTCGCACTGACCGCCGTCCTGCTGTTGCTGTGGTGTCTGCCCGTCGGCCTGCTGCTGAACCGCACCGACGACTCCGTCAGCATTCCGGCCAGCATGGTCGCGGACCAGCGGGACCGCACCGACCTGGTCGCCGACCGGGTGCGCCGGGCGCTCAACGAGGCGCAGGCGGACCTGGTGTCCACGTCCCGGCTGATCGACCCGGACGACGCCGACGCCGGCCGCACGCTGCTCGAGGAGACCCTGCGCGAGCACACCCGCTACGAGGCGCTGTACCTCCTCGACGAGGACGGCGAGGTCGTCGCCCGCGCGGGCGAGGAGCCGCGCGCCGACTTCGCCGACGGGGACGACCTGCCGCTGGTCCGGGTCGCCGGCAAGGGCGGGAAGAAGCCGGTCGTCCAGGCCGCCGCGCCCCTGCCGGGCGACAAGGGCATGACCCTGGTCGGCGAGGTCCGGGTCGAGTTCCTCAACTCGCTCCTGAAGCGGCCGGGGCTCGGCGAGGTCCGCGTGGTCGACTCCAGGACGCAGACCATCGCCGCCAGCGACGGCTTCCTGGCCTTCGAGGACCTGCCGCGCGACGCGCTCACCGACCTCGTCCGGGCCGGCAGCGTCCACGTCGGCGCCGGGCCCGTCGAGAACGGCCTGCTGATCCGCGAAGGACGCGGGACCACGGTCGCCGCGGCCGCCCCCTTCTCCGGCGGCGGTGTGGCGGCCGACATCGGCTGGACCGTGGTCAGCTGGCAGAACGCCAAGGACTTCCAGATCACCCCGTACGAGCGCGAGGACCGCAGCGTCCTGGCCGGGCTGCTCGGTCTGGCCCTGATCGTCGTCTGCCTCGGCTGGGTGTACCTGGTCGTGGCCCGGCCGATGCGGGCCCTGGCGGCCAGTGCGGAGAAGCTGGCCGACGGTGACCTCAAGTCCGTGCTCTACCCCCGCTACCAGGACGAGGTCGGCGCCGTCGTGCGCAGCCTCGAACTGCTGCGCCAGCAACTCCACGCCCGTAAGCAGACCCAGGCGCGCCGGCTCGTGGAGCCGGAAGCCGGCGTTCGGGGAAGGTGACCCAGCCGTGCTCTATCTGTACTTCGTCCTGCTCACCGGCAGCGCGCTGCTGCTCGTGGCGGGCATCGTGGAACAGCGCCGGCACTACGCCAGCCTGCACAGCATCCCGTCGCGCGTGCTCGTCAACGGCATCCGCGGCAAGTCCTCCATCACCCGGCTGTGCGCCGGTGCCCTGCGCGGCGGCGACCTGGTCACCGTCGCGAAGACCACGGGCACGGCGGCCCGGTTCATCCACCCGGACGCCACCGAGGAGCCGGTCTACCGCAAGTTCGGCATCGCCAACGTGGTGGAGCAGATCGGCATCGTGCGCAGGGCCGCCACCTACCGGCCCGACGCCCTCGTCATCGAGTGCATGGCCGTCATGCCGGCCCTGCAGGAGGTGAACCAGAGCAAGCTGATCCGCTCCACGATCGGCGTGCTGTGCAACGTCCGCGAGGACCACCTCGCCGAGATGGGGCCCACCCTCGACGACGTGGCCCGGTCGCTGTGCCGCTCCATGCCGGAGGACGGCATCTGCGTCACCGCCGAGAAGGAGCGCTTCCACATCCTCCAGGAGGAGGCGGACGCCCGTAACTGCCAGTTGATCTACGCCGACCCGGAGACCGTCACCGACGAGGAGCTGCGCGGCTTCAGCTGGTTCACCTTCAAGGAGAACGTCGCCATCGCCCTCGTCGTGGCCGAACTGCTCGGCGTGGAACGACAGGTCGCCCTGCAGGGCATGTACGACGCCCCGCCGGACCCGGGCGTGCTGTCCGTCGAGCGCTACGCGACGCCCGAGGGCAAGCGGCTCGCCTTCGCCAACGTCTTCGCGGCCAACGACCCCGAATCGACGCTGATGAACATCAACCAGCTGCTCGACCTCGGCGCCATCCACCGGCCGCTGAACGTCGTGATCAACTGCCGGCCCGACCGCGTGGAGCGCAACGGCCAGATGGGCGAGATCATCCCCGACCTCCAGCCGGACCACGTCTTCGTCATCGGGCACCCCGCCAAGAGCGCGATCGACGCCATCCCCGCCGAGTGGCGCGACCGCGCGGTCGACCTCGGGGGTGAGCGCCGGTCGGCCGAGGAGTTCATGCCCGCCCTGCTGGACCGCCTGGCCGCCGACTCCTCCCTGGTCGCCATCGGCAACATCCACGGCCAGGGCGAGGAACTGCTGGAGTACCTGGCCGAACTCCCGGCGGACGAATCCGCCCCCGCCGACACCGCGCGGCCGTCCGCCACGGCCGCACCGGCCCAGCCGGGCCGACTGGACCCCTATGCCTCGTACCCCATGGCCTACGAGGAGCGCTACCAGGCCTCCCAGACCCAGGAGATCCCGGTGGTCCGCATCCCCGCCCAGCCGTCGGGGCCGTACGCCGGCGCCGGGTACCCCGAGCCGGCCCCCTACCAGCAGGGGCCGTACGCCGCTGACGCCCAGCAGGGCCGGCAGTACGCCGACGAGCCCTACGGCTACGGGTACGTCCCGGCCGACGAGGGGGGACAGCCTCCCCGTCCCTGACGTCCACGGGCGGGACCCACGACTCACGCCCACCGCTCGCCCCGCACCCGCACCCGTGCCCGGAGACCTTCGTTGACCACCGCCGCCCTGACCCCCGAGATGGCCGCCCTCGGCATCGCCATCGGCCTGTTCTTCTCGCTGCTCTGCTACCTGACCACCAACCTGTCGCCCGGCGGCATGATCACGCCTGGCTGGCTCGCCCTGACCCTCATCGAGGACCTCCAGCGGGCGGCCATGGTGGTCGGCGTCACCGCCCTCACCTACGCGGGCACCAAGGTCATGCAGCGGCTGGTGATCCTCTACGGCAAGCGGCTGTTCGCCGCGGTGGTCCTGCTGGGCGTGCTGCTCCAGGCCACCGTGATGATCGTGCTGTCGATCGAGTTCCCGCTGCTCTACGGCAACCAGACCCTCGGCTTCATCGTGCCCGGCCTGATCGCCTACCAGATGGTCCGCCAGCCCAAGGGGGCGACGCTGCTGGCGACCGGCACCGTCTCGCTCATGGCCTACATCGTCGTCGCCGCCGGACTGCTGCTCGGCATCATGCCCACCGTCTGAGACCGGCGTCCCGGCGACTGAGAACCCAGGAGAGAACACATGGCAGGGAAGAAGAAATCGAGGCCGGTCCTGTCCGGCCTCGTGGTGCTGGGGCTCGTCGCGACCTCCGGCTACCTCACCGTGGAGCTCCGCAAGCAGGAGGAGAAGGGCGTCCCGGAGATCACGAACGTCGGCGTGCTGGACGGCTCGGACCGGGCCGGGGGTGCGACCAAGACCCGCGACCAGGGCGGGGAGACCTGGTCCCGGCTGGAGAACCCCGCCCGCTCCGTGCTGCGCGGGTCCGACGGCCAGGTCAAGGCGGTGTTCACCGACGGGGCGCGCACCGCGACCCTGACCGGACCGGCCCGCACCTTCACCGAGCCCTCCTCGACGAGCTCCAAGGTCTCCACGACGGACTGGGTCCGCCTCATGCCCGAGCCCTGGAAGAAGGGCGCGGACAAGGAGAAGTGGTTCAAGGACTGGTACAAGGAGTACCAGGCCAGCAAGGAGGACGACCTCCTGGCCATCTCCTTCCAGTACGTCGCGGGCGCCAAGCAGAAGAAGGACGAGCAGGGCACCGTCATCGCCGGCGACGCCAACTTCGGGCCTCTCAACACGGCCGGGGCCGAGGGCGGCGACCTGCGCCTGGAACAGTCCGACTTCTACGACTACCTCGGCGTCCAGTACCCCTTCCGGGACGGCGTGATCGGCCAGCCGGAGACCGCGCGCGCCCGCTCGATCGACTGCTCGGGCTACATGCGGATGGTGTTCGGCTACCGCGCCCGCTACCCGCTGATGTCCTCGGACGAGTCGGGCGACGGTCTGCCGCGCACCGCCAACGGCATGGCCCGCTCCAAGCAGGGTGCCGACATCCTGCCGCTCACCGGCATCTCGCCCAAGGACCGGCCCACCGGCATCGACCAGCTCCAGCCCGGGGACCTCGTCTTCTTCAAGCTCGACACCCGGACGAAGCAGCGCCTGGACCATGTCGGCATGGTGCTCGGCTACGACACCGAGGGCCACCTGCTCTTCGTCTCCAGCCGCGAGGAGGTCAACGGACCGACCATCGGCGACGTCGGCGGAGTGTCCCGGCTGGACGGCAACGGCTACTACGCCAAGACGCTGCGCAGCGCGAAGCGGCTGTGACCGGGCGTGCCGCGGCCGGTCACCCGTTGGCCGCGGCCGACGCCTGCGCCTGGCCGCGGCGGTGGATCTGACGGAACGTGAACAGCTGCAGGTTGTCGCCCGCGGCGAACACCTTCGTGTCCTTCTCCGTCACGTCCTTGCCGCTGGTGAAGCCGGCGTTGGTGAAGTAGGCGTAGCGGCCGTAGGAGTTGCTGGTCGTACGGCAGAACCCGGACTCGCAGAAGGGCTTCACGCCGCCGCCGGAGAGCGACTTGACGAAGCTCTTCTTGTTGGTCTGGCCCTTGGCCTTGGCGGCCTGCGCCTCGGTGTCGAAGACCGCCACGCCGACCGTCACGGCTATGCCGTCCACGGAGTAGGTGACGCGTATCAAGCGCGTGCAGTCGTTCGCCGTGAGGATCTTCCGCAGCGTGCCGCCCGAGGCCGAGGCGCAGTTCTCGGTGTCGGCCGTGGGGCCCTTCTTGTACGTCGTCTCGCCCATGGTCAGCTGCGTGCCGGGGAAGAGGGTGTCCGGGCTGAGCTCAGCCGTGTCCTTCTTCGCGCTGGCGATGAAGTCCTTGGGGTCCAGCGGGGGCGGGGCGCTGGTCGGGGCGAAGGACGGGGCTGAGGCGGACTCGCTCGGGATGTCGGCCGAGGGCACCTGGGAGGTCGGGCTGCCGGCCTGGTTGTCGCCGCCCGCGGAGACCACGGCCACGGCGACGGCGGCACCGATCGCGACGGTGGCGAGCGCGCCGCCGCCGACCAGGAACAGCCGGCGTCGTTTGTTACGGGCCTCGGACGCCTCGGCGAGCGCGGCCCAGTCCGGAGACTGGCCGCCCCCGCTGCTCCAGGGCTGCTGCGACTGCGGTTTCCATGGATCCCACTGGGACTGGGGTCCCCCCTGCCCAAAGCTCATGGGGCGCATCTTAGACGGGACATGGGGCGTGCTGGTCCGCCTGGTTGGACCCTCGAACCCCTAGCGTTCCTCCCATGCGGACGGGCAAAGGCGACATCTGCGGGTGGTTGGGGCGACTGCTGCCGGCCGGGGTGCTGCTGGTGTGCCTGTGGTCCTGGCCGTCGGCCGCGGCCGCGATCGGGGTGTGGCCGTCGGTCGGGCTCGGGGTGCTGCGGGCGCTGCGCGGGCCGCGCGGCGGCGGCTCCCTGCCGCGCCGGTGCGCCGCGGTGCTCGCCGATGTGCTGCTGCCGGCGGTGTTTCCGTACGTACGGCCGGTGCGGCGCCGGACGCTGCGCAGGGCCGTGACTGTCTGTGCCGTCCTGTGCGTCTCCGTAGCCGATCGTCGGCGATGATCCCGCGTTTTGACCCGTGTCGTGAGCCCCGGTATTCTGCTCTTTCGTTGTGTATTGGCTTGCTCATTCTCACGGGACGGGCCCTTACACCGGTCCACCGGGCCGATGACCAGCGACCAGCACGCGGTTTGCGTCACCGCAGTGCGGTCAAGGCTGTCGTGATCGTTTCGGTGACCTGTTCAGGACCATTCACTCGAAGCGAAGGCTACGAACCGTGCGTACGTACAGCCCCAAGCCCGGCGATGTGACGCGCCAGTGGCACGTCATCGACGCCCAGGACGTTGTCCTGGGTCGTCTCGCCACCACCGCAGCGACCCTCCTCCGGGGCAAGCACAAGCCGATCTATGCGCCCCACGTCGACGCTGGTGACTTCGTCATCATCATCAACGCGGACAAGGTGCACCTGTCCGGCAACAAGCGGACCCAGAAGATGGCGTACCGCCACTCCGGCTACCCGGGTGGTCTGCGCTCCGTCCGTTACGACGAGCTGCTCGACAAGAACCCCGAGAAGGCCATCGAGAAGGCCGTCAAGGGCATGCTCCCCAAGAACACTCTGGGCCGTCAGATGCTCTCGAAGCTGAAGGTCTACAAGGGTGACCAGCACCCGCACGGCGCGCAGCAGCCGCAGCCGTACGAGATCACCCAGGTCGCGCAGTAAGTCCGGCCACCCCCTAAGACTGAAGAGAATCTGAGGAGAATCGTGGCCGAGACCACTGCCGAGCAGCCGCTCGAAGAGCTTGACATCGACAGCTACACCACCGAGTCCGAGGTGCCCGTCGAGGGCGAGTACACCTCGGAGTCCATGGCCTCCCGCTTCGGCGAGCCCCAGCCGGCCGCCGGCCTGGGCCGTCGCAAGAACGCCATCGCCCGCGTCCGGATCATCCCGGGCACCGGCAAGTGGAAGATCAACGGTCGCACCCTCGAGGACTACTTCCCGAACAAGGTGCACCAGCAGGAAGTCAACGAGCCCTTCAAGGTGCTCGAGCTCGAGGGCCGCTACGACGTCGTCGCCCGCATCGCCGGTGGCGGTGTCTCCGGCCAGGCCGGTGCGCTCCGTCTCGGTGTCGCCCGCGCGCTGAACGAGGCGGACGTCGACAACAACCGCGGCGCCCTCAAGAAGGCCGGTTTCCTCCGCCGCGACGACCGTGCGGTCGAGCGCAAGAAGGCCGGTCTGAAGAAGGCCCGCAAGGCCCCGCAGTACAGCAAGCGCTAATCGCGTCGCTGTCGTTGCGACTGTCTTCGCAACGTTGCGCCTGATTTCGCAACGATCGCCCCGGCGGCACGTTCTGTGCCGCCGGGGCGTTCCCGTACACAACCCCTGCGGATGTCGGACCGTCCCCGGGGATGTACTGGAGCCGCACTCTCTCGCAATTCGGAGGACACCACAGTGGGACGACTCTTCGGCACGGACGGCGTGCGCGGTGTCGCCAACGCGGACCTGACGGCGGAGATGGCCCTCGGCCTCTCCGTGGCCGCGGCGCACGTACTGGCCGAGGCGGGCACGTTCGAGGGACACCGGCCGACCGCAGTGGTCGGGCGGGATCCGCGTGCGTCCGGGGAGTTCCTGGAGGCCGCCGTGGTCGCGGGCCTCGCCAGCGCCGGCGTGGACGTCCTGCGGGTCGGCGTGCTGCCGACGCCGGCGGTGGCGTACCTGACCGGCGAGCTCGGCGCCGACCTCGGTGTGATGCTCTCCGCGAGCCACAATGCCATGCCCGACAACGGCATCAAGTTCTTCGCCCGCGGCGGGCACAAGCTCGCCGACGAGCTGGAGGACCGGATCGAGTCCGTCTACGAGGAGCACCGCACCGGCGCCCCGTGGGACCGGCCGACCGGGGCCGGAGTGGGCCGCGTGCGCGACTCCGAGGAGGGCGCCGACCGGTACGTCGAGCATCTGCTGCGCGTTCTGCCGAACCGGCTCGACGGGCTGAAGGTCGTCCTCGACGAGGCGCACGGTGCCGCCTCGCGGGTCTCGCCCGAGGTGTTCCAGCGGGCCGGTGCCGAGGTCGTCACGATCGGGGCCGAGCCGGACGGGCTCAACATCAACGACGGGTGCGGCTCCACGCACCTGGACAAGATCAAGGCCGCCGTCGTCGAGCACGGGGCCGACCTGGGCATCGCGCACGACGGGGACGCCGACCGGTGCCTCGCCGTGGACCACACCGGCGAGGAGGTGGACGGCGACCAGATCCTGGCCGTGCTCGCCCTGGCCATGCGCGAGGCCTCCACCCTGCGGTCCGACACGGTCGTGGCGACGGTGATGTCCAACCTCGGCTTCAAGCTCGCCATGGAGCGCGAGGGCATCCGGCTCGTGCAGACCGCCGTGGGCGACCGGTACGTGCTGGAGGAGATGAAGGAGCACGGGTTCGCCCTCGGGGGCGAGCAGTCCGGCCACGTGATCATCCTCGACCACGCGACGACGGGCGACGGCACGCTGACGGGGCTGCTGCTGGCGGCGCGGGTCGCGCAGAGCGGGCGTCCGCTGCGGGAGCTGGCGTCGGTGATGGAGCGGCTGCCGCAGGTGCTGATCAATGTGCGGGACGTCGACAAGTCCCGGGTGACGACGTCGGCCGAGCTGTCCTCGGCGGTTGCCGACGCGGAGCGGGAGCTGGGCGCCACCGGGCGGGTGTTGTTGCGCTCCTCGGGGACCGAGCCGTTGGTTCGCGTGATGGTGGAGGCGGCTGATATCGAGCAGGCTCGGGCCGTGGCGGGGCGGTTGGCCGATGTGGTGAAGTCCGCGCTGGGGTAGTTGGTCCTTGCAGGTAGGGGGTGGGGGTTCTGCTGGGTGCGGGCTGCGGGTTGTTCGTGGCTTGTCGCGCCCGCGCGGCGGAGCCGCACATGGATACAGCCCCGCGCCCCTGAGGACGCTGCCCCTACGGCGTTTTCTTGCGCTGCGTGGACCAGAGCCATTTCTGCACCAGCAGGGTCAGTGTGCCGGCGACGATGATGCCCAGGAGGTTCAGCAGGAGTTGCTCCGTGGAGCCCCAGGTCTGTTTCATGTCGCCGTAGCTCAGGGCCACGGCCGCGTTCGCGGCGGCCGGGACCGTGGTCACCGAGATGGCCACGCCCACCAGGGCACCCGACTTGCTGGATGTCAGGGAGAGCGTGCCGGCGATGCCGGCCAGGACCGCCACGACGAACGAGAACCAGTCGGGGGCGTAGATGAAGCCCGTGTTGGGGCGGTCGCCCATGAGCTTTCCCTCGCTGAACAGGTCGACCGCGTCCATGAAGAGGCTGAAGCCGACCGTCACCGCCATCGCCACCGCGAAGCCCACCAGGAGGGCGATCAGCGAGCGCAGGGCCAGGCGTCCCCTGCGGCGGACGATCGCGGTGCAGATGCCGGCGAGCGGGCCGAACTCCGGGCCCACCGCCATGGCGCCCACGATCAGGATCGCGTTGTCCAGGACCACGCCGCAGGCCGCGATCATCGTGGCGAGCGTGATGAACGCGAGGTACGTGGCTGAGAGGGTCGACTCCTCGTGCGTCGCTTCGGTCAGCTGCTCCCACAGGACCGCGTCCGCGCCCTCGCCGGGTGCGTCGGCCGCTGCCTGGTCGGCCCGCTCGGACAGCGACAGGTCGATGGCCTCGACGGCGATGGAGCCGCTCGTGTCGATGCCGAGCTCCCGCAGGCCGGTGAGCAGATCGTCGCCCGCCTCGCGTGCCACGTCACACATCACGACGTCCCCGGCGGGGTCGCGGGCGGTGTCCGGCAGTACGACGAGGTGGGTCGTGCCGACCGTCTTGTCGATCAGCCGCACCACGTCGTCGGTCTTCTCGGACGGTGTGATCAGGCGCAAGTGGAGCATGGCGGCTATCTAACCGGTCTTTCCCCCGGGCGTCACAGCTTGCGCAGGCTGAGGCGCTGCACCTTGTGGTCCGGGCCCTTGCGCAGGACGAGGGTGGCGCGGCCGCGGGTGGGGGCGATGTTCTCGACCAGGTTGGGCTGGTTGATCGTGCGCCACATCGTCCGGGCGTAGTCGAGGGCCTCCTCCTCCGAGACCTGGGTGTACTTGCGGAAGTACGAGGACGGGTTCTGGAAGGCGGTCGCGCGCAGCTTGCGGAAGCGGTTGAGGTACCAGCGCTCGATGTCCTCGACGCGGGCGTCGACGTACACGCTGAAGTCGAAGTAGTCGGCGAGGCCGACCCGGGTGCGGCCGTCCTTGCCCGGGAGGGCGGGCTGGAGGACGTTCAGGCCCTCGACGATCAGGATGTCGGGGCGGCGGACCGTGAGCTTCTTGTCGGGGACGATGTCGTAGATCAGGTGGGAGTAGACGGGGGCCGTGACCTCGTCCTTGCCGGCCTTGATGTCGGCGACGAAGCGGGTCAGCGCGCGGCGGTCGAAGGACTCGGGGAATCCTTTCCGCGACATCAGGCCGCGGGCCTGGAGCTCCTTGGTGGGCAGCAGGAAGCCGTCGGTGGTGACCAGTTCGACGCGCGGGTGCTCCGGCCAGCGCGAGAGCAGGGCCTGGAGGAGCCGGGCGACCGTCGACTTGCCCACGGCGACCGACCCGGCGACTCCTATGACGAACGGGGTGCCGGACTGGGAGCCCTGCTCGCCCAGGAACGTGTTGAGCGCGCCTCTGAGGCCGTCCGTGGCACCGACGTAGAGGTTGAGAAGTCTGGACAGCGGGAGGTAGATGTCCCGCACCTCGTCGAGGTCGATGACATCGCCGAGGCCGCGCAGCTTCTCGACCTCCTCGGCCGTCAGCGGCAGCGGCGTCTTGTCACGCAACGCGCTCCACTCGGCTCGGGTGAGGTCGACGTAGGGAGTCGCCTCCGGCCGCTGCCGGTGGGCGCTCCGGGGCATCGAGGAAGCCGGAGAGATCACAGTCCATTGTTACGGGCGTACGAACGGACGGTGAGGTGGGATCCGTCACGCAGCGTCCTCGGACCCTCTGATTTGGGAGAAAAGCGACCAAGGGGAGGAATGTCAGTGGCGTGCGTCACGGTTGTGGGAGAAATGGGCCCAGGCCGGGGTCCAGGAACGCCGAGGGGTGACCCATGACGTATGCGATAGAAGCGGAGGGCCTGGTCAAACGGTTCAAGGAGACCGAGGCGCTGGCCGGTGTCGACCTGGCGGCCCGCAAGGGCACGGTGCTCGGGCTGCTGGGGCCCAACGGCGCCGGGAAGACGACCGCGGTGCGGATCTTCGCGACGCTGTTGCGCCCGGACGGGGGCACGGCCCGGGTGGCCGGTCACGACGTGGTCCGCGAGGCCGGGGTCGTACGGGCCATGGTCGGGCTGACCGGGCAGTACGCGGCGGTCGACGAGAACCTGACCGGCACGGAGAATCTGCTGCTCATCGGCCGGCTGCTGGGCCTGCCGAGACGGGAGGCGAAGGCGCGGGCGGGGGAGCTGCTGGAGCGTTTCCAGCTGACGCACGCGGCCGGCCGGGCCGTGAAGACGTTCTCGGGAGGCATGCGCCGGCGCCTGGACCTCGCGGCCAGCCTGGTGGGGCGGCCCCGCATCCTCTTCCTCGACGAGCCGACCACGGGCCTCGACCCGCACAGCCGTGGTGAGCTGTGGGACATGGTGCGCGCCCTGGTCGCGGACGGTGCGACCGCCCTGCTGACCACGCAGTACCTGAACGAGGCCGATGTGCTCGCCGACGACATCGTGGTGATCGACAAGGGCCGGGTGATCGCCGAGGGCGCGCCGGACCAGCTGAAGGCCCAGGTCGGCGGCCAGGTGCTGGAGCTGCGGCCGATCCTCGGGCAGGACCTCGCGCGGGCGCACGCGCTGGTGGCCGGGGCCGCCGGCTCGGAGACGCGGATCGAGGGCGACAGGATCACCGCTCCGGTGAAGGACCCCGAGCTGATGCCTGCGGTCGTGCGCGCGCTGGACCGGGAGGGGATCGCGGTGGGCGAGCTGGCCCTGCGCCGCTCCTCGCTCGACGAGGTCTTCCTCGCCCTGACCGGCCACCGCGCCGAACCGGGCGAGCCCGAGCAGAACGGCGGCGCGGCAGTCCGGGACAAGGACGAGGGCGAGCTGGAGAAGGCGGTGAGCCGCTCATGACCGCCACCACCGTCACCGCGCCGGTCACCGCGGCGGGCCGCGTGCCGCCCCTCGCCGGGGTGCGGCAGACCTTCACGATGGCCTGGCGGAGCCTGGTCGCCGTCAAGCACAACCCGCTCGAACTGGTCGACTACAGCATCACGCCGATCATGTTCGTCTTCCTGTTCACCTACGTGCTGGGCGGGCAGATGGCCGGATCGCCCGACGCGTATCTGAAGTACGCGCTGCCCGGGATCATCGTGCAGAACACGCTGTTCATGACGATGTACACGGCCATGGCGCTCAACACCGACCTCACCAAGGGCGTCTTCGACCGGCTGCGCAGCCTGCCCATCGCGCGCTCCGCCCCGCTGATCGGGCGGATCACCGCCGACCTCGCGAAGCATGTCTGGGCGATGCTGCTGATGATCGGCCTCGGACTGGCCCTCGGCTTCCGCGTCACCGGCGGCTTCGGCGGGTTCCTGCTCGGCACGCTGCTGCTGGTGGTGTTCGCCGCGGCCGTGTCGTGGAGCGCCGTGCTGATCGGGATGCTGGCCGGTGACGCGGAGAAGGTGCAGGCGTTCGCCTTCACCCTCATCTTTCCGATCACCTTCACCAGCAGCGCCTTCGTGGTCGTCGACACCATGCCGGGCTGGCTCCAGGCGTGGAGCGACGTCAATCCGGTCACGCACCTGTCAGACGCCTTCCGCGGGCTGCTGCTCGGCGGGGCGGTGGCGGAGCCGGTGCTGTGGTCGCTGGTGTGGGCGGCGGGGATCGCGCTCGTGTTCTATCCGCTGGCGATGAGGGCGTATCGCGCGAAGGTGTGACGGCAGGGGGCGGATCTTCGCGGGTCTTCGCGAGTCTTGCGGGTCTTCGTCAGGGGGCAGGCCTTCGTACCCCGGTGGGAATTTCCGATTTCGGGCACGCAACGGCCGGTTCGGCGACGGAATGGACCCTAAGCTGCGGCCCATGTGTGGAATCGTGGGATACGTGGGGCCGCAGGCGGCGCTCGAGGTCGTGACGGCCGGCCTGAAGCGGCTGGAGTACCGGGGGTACGACTCGGCGGGCGTCGCCGTGCTGGCCGACGGCGGGCTGGCGACGGCCAAGAAGGCAGGCAAGCTCCTCAACCTGGAGAAGGAACTGGACGGCAGGCCGCTGCCGACGGGCACGACGGGCATCGGCCACACCCGGTGGGCCACACACGGCGGCCCGACCGACGCCAACGCCCACCCGCACATCGACAACGCGGGACGGGTAGCGGTCGTCCACAACGGCATCATCGAGAACTTCGCCCTGCTGCGGGCCGAGTTGGAGGAGCGCGGGCACGAGCTGACCTCCGAGACCGACACCGAGGTCGTCGCGCATCTGCTCGCCGAGGAGTTCTCGTCGTGCGCGGACCTCGCCGAGGCGATGCGGCTGGTGTGCCGGCGGCTGGAGGGTGCGTTCACGCTGGTCGCGGTGCACGCCGACGAGCCGGACGTGGTGGTGGGCGCGCGGCGGAACTCGCCGCTGGTGGTGGGCGTCGGCGAGGGCGAGGCCTTTCTCGCCTCGGACGTCGCCGCGTTCATCGCCCACACCCGGTCGGCGATCGAGCTGGGGCAGGACCAGGTGGTGGAGCTGCGCCGGGACGGCGTGACGGTGACAGGCTTCGACGGCCGCCCCGCCGACGTCCGCTCGTACCACGTCGACTGGGACGCGTCGGCCGCGGAAAAGGGGGGCTATGACTACTTCATGCTCAAGGAGATCGCCGAGCAGCCCAAGGCGGTCGCCGACACGCTGCTGGGCCGGATCGACGGCTCCGGGGCGCTGACCCTGGACGAGGTGCGGATCCCCGCGGGGGTGCTCCGGGAGATCGACAAGGTCGTCATCGTCGCGTGCGGTACGGCCTTCCACGCCGGGATGATCGCCAAGTACGCCATCGAGCACTGGACGCGCCTGCCGTGCGAGGTGGAACTGGCCAGTGAGTTCCGGTACCGGGACCCGATCCTGGACGCGCAGACGCTCGTCATCGCCATCTCCCAGTCCGGCGAGACCATGGACACGCTCATGGCGCTGCGGCACGCCCGCGAGCAGGGCTCCAAGGTGCTGGCGATCTGCAACACCAACGGCTCGACGATCCCGCGCGAGTCGGACGCGGCGCTGTACACGCACGCCGGTCCCGAGGTGGCCGTCGCCTCCACCAAGGCGTTCCTGACGCAGCTCGTCGCGTGTTACCTGGTCGCCCTGTATCTGGGCCAGGTGCGGGGCACCAAGTGGGGCGACGAGATCCGGGCGGTGATCCGCGACCTGTCCTCGATCTCCGGCGCGGTGGAGCAGGTGCTGGGCACGATGGAGCCGGTGCGGGAGCTGGCGCGCACGCTCGCCTCGAAGAACACGGTGCTGTTCCTCGGCCGCCATGTGGGGTATCCGGTGGCGCTGGAGGGCGCGCTGAAGCTCAAGGAACTGGCCTACATGCACGCCGAGGGGTTCGCGGCGGGGGAGCTGAAGCACGGGCCGATCGCCCTGATCGAGGACGATCTGCCCGTGGTCGTCGTGGTGCCGTCGCCGCGCGGGCGGTCCGTGCTGCACGACAAGATGGTGTCCAACATCCAGGAGATCCGGGCGCGGGGGGCGCGGACCATCGTCATCGCGGAGGACGGGGACGAGGCGGTGGCGCCGTACGCGGACCACTTGATCCGGGTGCCGGCCACGCCGACCCTGCTCCAGCCGCTCGTGACGGCGGTGCCGCTTCAAGTGTTCGCCTGCGAGCTGGCGACGGCTCGTGGGAACGAGGTGGACCAGCCCCGGAATCTGGCGAAGTCGGTGACGGTGGAGTAGCGCAGCGACAGAAAAGGGGCGAACGGACGGTCGCCGTTCGCCCCTGTGCAGCCGGCGACTACCAGTTGATGCAGGTCTTCGGGACCCAGCCGTTGACCTTGTCGCCGCCGTAGTACCACATGTTGCTCTTCTTGCCGCAGGCCGTGTACGAACCGCCCTTGTAGGCCTTGCCGTCGTTGCAGATCCCGCCGCGCTTGCCCTTGCCCCAGATGCCGAGGGCGGTGGCGGACGTCTTCGGCGAGGTCCGGACCTTGACGGTCTCCTTGGCCTTGACGTTGACGATCGCCTTGCTGCAGTCCTTCGGCGGGGCCGCGGCGGCGGTGCCGGCGGTCGCGACGGTGCCGGTGAGGGCAGTGGCGAAGAGAGCTATCGAAGTGGCCGCGGTTCCCAGCGACTTGAACTTCATGGTGGTGCGTTCCTCCCGTTGTGTGCGATGCCGTTTGCACATCGCGGTCATCGCGAACTGTACAAGGGGGAGGGGGAGTTCGAGATCGGGGGTTCAGTACGGGTAGCTCCAGGGCGGCGGCGGCTGGGGGCTGTAGGGGAGCTTGGTCCAGCCGTCGGGGGTCACCCGGTAGAAGTCCCCGTTGTCGCCGTCCATCCGCGAGCTGCCGTGCACGTGCACGACGTCCGCGTGGAGGCGGTAGTGGAAGCCGCCCATCATGCCGACCACCCGGAAGAAGATCCGCACGTCCAGACCCTCCGTCAAGGGGGACAGCGGTGGCAGGAGGTGCTCGATCTCGTCGAAGCAGCTGCCGGTGCGCTCCCGCAGCATCGCGTGGAAGTGGCGCTCCAACGCTTCGGAGGGAGCGGGGAGTTGCCGCACCGCGACCGGCTCCAGGAGCTCCAGCAGATGAGTGTGACCCCGCTCACGCGCGATGTCCACCGGGCGCCGTCCGTCCCGGGTGCGCTGCGTGCGCCAGGCGCCGTGCGCGATCAGCCGGGAGACGACCGCGATCGTGGCGCCGTGCCAGGCGGCCTGGTGCAGCGGGGCGAACCCGCTGCGGTTCCCGGGGCGGGCGAGATTGACCCGCTCGGGATGCTTCACCACCTCGTCGAACACGCCGTCCCAGTCGGCGTCCCGGGCCAGGTCCGAGAACCGGTCCCGTTCCTTCAGGTACCAGTCCCCGTAGCGCTCGCGGTCGGTGAGGCCGTCCCATTCCATGCCGATCATGCTAGTCACGCCGTCGAGGCCGAAGGCGGGGGGAGTCTCACCGTAGGGTGCTGCGCATGAGCATCATCGGGGTCGGGATCGACGTCGCCGAGATCGATCGGTTCGCGGCGTCGCTGGAGCGTACGCCCGCGTTGGCCGGACGGCTGTTCGTGGAGCGGGAGTTGTTGCTGCCCAGTGGGGAGCGCCGGGGGGTCGCCTCCCTGGCCGCACGGTTCGCCGCCAAGGAGGCCCTGGCGAAGGCGCTCGGTGCGCCGCCCGGGCTGCTGTGGACCGATGCCGAGGTGTGTGTCGAGGACAGCGGGCAGCCGTGGCTGCGGGTGACCGGGACCGTGGCCGCGCGGGCCGCCGAGCTCGGCGTGCGGTCCTGGCACCTGTCCCTGAGCCATGACGCGGGTGTCGCCTCGGCCGTTGTGATCGCTGAGGGCTGACAGGGGGCCGCGTCCCGTCCAGGAGGCGTCCAGAAGGGAAGGGCATGACCACGGTGAAGGGCGTCGACCCGCGCGGTACGCAGCACTGCGAGACGTCGGCTCTGGGTGTGCTGCTGCGGCACCAGGGGATCGACCTGTCCGAGCCCATGCTCTTCGGCCTCGGGTCCGGCCTGTCCTTCATCTACTGGGACAGCAAGAAGATGGACTTCCCCTTCCTCGGCGGGCGCGTCAAGCCCTTCGAACTCACCAGGAACCTGGCCGCCCGGCTGGGGCTGGAACTCGCGGTCCAGGAGACCGGCTCCGCCCGTAAGGCGTGGGAGAACGTGGCGACCGCCATCGACGCCGGACTGCCCGTCGGGCTCCAGCTCGACAGCTACCACCTGGACTACTTCACCTCGAAGGTGCACTTCGGCGGTCATGTCGTCGCCCTGTACGGCTACGACGAGCACGACGCCTACCTGGTGGACACCGACCAGCAGGGCGGCGCGGTGTCCACCAGCCTGAGCAGCCTCGCCCGGGCCCGGGCCGAGCGCGGGCCGATGACGGCCAGGCAGCGGTCCTTCACGCTCACCGCCGGCGGGAAGGCGCCCTCCTTGGAGAGTCGGATCATCCCGGCCGTCACCGCATGCGCCGACGCCTTCCTGAATCCGCCGATCGCCAACCTCGGTCATCGGGGCATCGAGAAGGCCGGCAAGCTCGTACCCGGCTGGCTCCGGCGCACCGACGACCCGCGGCGAGACCTGCCGCAGGCGGCCCTGCTGATGGAGAAGGCCGGCACCGGCGGCGCCCTGTTCCGGAACCTGTACCGCGACTTCCTCGCAGAATGCGCTCAGGTGGTCGACAGCGGCCATCTGCGCACCGGGCACGCGCTGTACTCGGAGGCGGCCGGGCTGTGGACGGACGTGGCCGCGCTCCTCACGAACGCCGGTGAGTCGGGCGATGAGCAGTGCCTCGTGGAGGCGGGTGCTGTTCTCGCCGATATCGCCCGTATCGAACGCGAAGCCATGGAGGCGCTGAGCCACCTCCGTGCCGAAGCCCCCGCCGGGTGACGGCGAGGGCTTCGCAGGGTGCGGGCGTCAGCAGATCGTCTGGCTGCTGTTCACCCGCGTGATGTTGCGGAACGTCGTGTTCTCACCACACGGGCTCTCCCTGATGGCCGAGTTGGTGACCGTCAGGTTCTGGATGGTGATGTCCTTGTTGTTCGGGAACTCCGAGCGGGCGGCCAGGCGCAGTTCGCCGCCGCCCGAGATCGTGCCGCTCTGCGCCGCGAGGTTGACGTTGTAGCAGTTCTCGATCAGGACCGAGTTGTTGCCGGTGTTGGAGATCGTCACCTTGTTGATCGTCGCCCCGCCGCTCTCCGAGACGCAGAACACCCCGCGGCCGCCGCCGCGCGCGATGACCTCGCCGACGCGGATGTTGGTCGGGTAGCCGCTGCCGACCCGGCCGTTGCGGTTGGCCATGCGGAAGGCGGCGTAGCCGGTGCCGGTGCCGGCGTTCTCCGCGTCCACCTTGGTGACGTTGGCGTTGATGGTCTGGTTGAGCAGCAGGCCGGACTCGCCCACGTTGCGGGCGGTGACGGTGCCGATGGTGATGCCGTCGACCCCGTAGGTCTCGACCGCGTGGCTGGACGCGCCGGAGACGTAGACGTTGTCGATGCGGACGTTGCGCGTCCACTGGCTGGTGTCGCCGCGGTTGTCGATGCGGACGCCCAGGCCGCGAGAGAGGCGCATGTCTATCTGGCCGAGCACGACGTTCTGGACGTTGCGCAGGAAAATGCCGTAGAGCGGGGTGCCGGTGAGCTTGAGGTTCTGGACCTCCACGTCGCGGGTGCCGCGGGAGTAGACCGGCGCCTGGTCGCCGGAGCCGCTGCCGGTGACGTTGATGGTGCCGCAGACGTCGAGGACGGTGTAGCTCGGGAGCGAGATGCGTGAGCCCGCCGAGATCGAGCCCGAGCCGCGGACCACGACCCGTTCCTTCGAGGTGCGACCGGAGCTGAGGCTGTTGACGGCCGCTTGGACGGCCGCGCGCATGTCGGTTCCGGTGTAGACCGTGCTGCCGCCGCGCCGGGCGGTCCAGTTGCTGCCGTTCTGTACGGCTTCGGCCTGGAAGGAGCCGTCTCCGCAGGCAGCCGCTCGCGTGGGGGCTGCGGTGGCGGGGGCGGTCAGGGTGCCGGCGGCGGTGAGGACGGCGGTGGCACCGGCGGCGGCGAGGAAGGCGACTCTGCGTCCCATGGGGGCCTCGGATTCGTCGAATGTGGGGGGTCTGCAAGCGCTTTCTGCACGGCCGGTGAGTCTGGCAAAGGGCAGGCAAAGCGTCAATGGATGCGACACGGTCCGCAGTTGCCCGGGATACGGGGGAGTGGCCGGGCGGTCCTACGGGAAACTCGACCGCATGCGTAGTGCGTACAGCGTGGACACGGTCAGGACCGCCGAACGGGAGCTGATGGCGCGGCTGCCGGAGGGGGCGCTGATGCAACGCGCCGCCGCCGGACTCGCCGCGGCCTGCGCCGACCTGCTGGGGCGGGTGTACGGGAGCAGGGTCGTGCTGCTGGTCGGGAGCGGGGACAACGGCGGTGACGCGCTGTACGCCGGGGCCCGGCTGGCCCGGCGCGGGGCCGGTGTCACGGCGGTGCTGCTCGCGCCGGAGCGGGCTCACGCCGGGGGGCTCGCGGCGCTGCGGCGGGCCGGGGGGAGGGTCGTGAGCGCCGGTGGAGCCGAAGGCGTCGAAGGCGCAGGCGGGGGCGGGCAGGGTGTCGAGGGGCTGGTCGAGCGGGCGGACCTCGTCGTGGACGGGATCGTCGGGATCGGCGGGAAGGGCGAGCTGCGGCCGGACGCGGTGCCTCTGGCCGCAGCCGCCGAGCGGTCGCGGGGCGCCGTGGTCGCCGTCGACCTGCCGAGCGGGGTCGACGCCGACACCGGGGAGGTGCGCGGCGCCGCGGTCCGGGCCGATCTGACGGTGACGTTCGGCACGCACAAGCCGGGGCTGCTGATCGATCCGGCGCGGGAGTACGCGGGGTCGGTGCGGCTGGTCGACATCGGTCTCGAGCTGCCGGCCGAGCCGGAGCTGGAGGCGTTGCAGCACGCGGACGTGGCGCGGCTGCTGCCGGTGCCGCGGGCCGAGAGCGACAAGTACCGGCGTGGTGTCGTGGGCATCGCCGCCGGGTCCGCTCGCTACCCCGGGGCCGCCGTGCTCGCCGTCGCAGGGGCGCTGCGGGGCGGGGCCGGGGCGGTGCGGTACGTCGGGCCGGCCGGTGACGCCGTCCTCACACGGTTCCCCGAGACGCTCGTGTCGGACCAGGGGCCGAAGCACGCCGGACGGGTGCAGGCATGGGTCGTCGGGCCGGGGGCCGGGGACGACGCGGCGACGGTCGGGGAGGTGCTGGCGGCGGACGTCCCGGTGCTGGTCGACGCGGACGGGCTGCGGCTGGCCGAGGCGGGGGTCGTACGGGCGCGGCGGGCGCCGACGCTGATGACGCCGCACGCCGGGGAGGCGGCGGCGCTGCTCGGGGTCGACCGGGAGGAGGTCGAAGGCGGGCGGCTGGCCGCTGTGCGGGAGCTGGCCGGGCGGTACCGGGCGACCGTGCTGCTGAAGGGGTCCACGACCTTGGTCGCCGACTCGGGGGGCGGTGCGGTGCGGGTCAATCCGACGGGGACGTCCTGGCTGGCCACGGCGGGGAGCGGGGATGTGCTGTCGGGGCTCGCGGGGTCGTTGCTGGCGGCGGGGCTTTCGGCGGTGGACGCGGGGAGTGTGGGGGCGTATGTGCACGGGCTGGCCGGGAGGCTGGCGGCGGACGGGGCGCCGGTGGGGGCGCATGACGTGGCGGAGGCGGTTCCGGGGGCTTGGCGGAATGTTCTGGGCTGAGGGAGAGGGAGTGCTGCGGGCCGGTGGGGGGTGCCGTGGGGGTGAATCGCCCCCTCCTCCCCTTCCCGTCCCGAATCCGGGGGCTGCCGCCCCCGGGCCCCCGCTTCGGCTTGGACGGCCTCGTCCTCAAGCGCCGGACGGGCTGGGAGTGGCTGGGCGTCGCCGTCAGGTGCAGGCCGTCCGGGGCCCCCGCCGCGCGGCAACCCCGGGCCGCCCCGGTGTCCCGTTTCTCTGATCACATGACCAGCAGTCGCGCCGGGGTCCGGGCAGCGCCTGGTCCGTCGACACGCCCGACCAGGCGCTGCCGCCGGTGGTGTACACGCCGTCGGCCGAGGAGGAGGCCGTCGAGCCGCGCGCGGCGGTGGAGGGGACGTACGCGCTCGTCGAGTACGTGCCGTTGGGGGAGGCGGTCGCGCGGGTGAGCTGCACCGGGAAGGCCGGGCCGTATCAGCGGCAGGTCGAGCGGTGGCTGGGGCTGAGGGTGGACGGGGCGCAGTCGGCGGCCGACTGCCGGGTCATCCGGGCGTTCCAGGTGAGGCAGGGCATCAAACCGGCCATCGGATTCGCCGGGCCCGTGACATGGGGCCGGATGCAGTACCTGTCGGCGCGCCGGAACCCCAATGCCGCCGGTCGCTGCCCGGTGCGGAGCTACCCCGTGGCCTGTGTGGATCTCAGCCGGCAACTGACCTGGGTGCAGAAGGGGCGGAAGGTCGTGTTCGGGGCGGTGCCGATCCGTAGCGGGCGGGCCGGGTACCGGACCCGCGGCGGGTGGCACAAGGTCTATTGGCGGCACAAGAACCACTGGTCGACGCTGTACAACACGCCCATGCCGTACGCCCAGTTCTTCAGCGGCGGACAGGCCTTCCACGGCGTCTACGGCAGCCTCACACCGCCGTCGGCTCCAGGGGCTGCGTCAATCTCTCCGTCCCCGACGCGCGGAGGCTGTGGAGCGTGCTGAAGCAGGGGGATCGCGTGTTCGTGTGGGGGCGCAGGCCCGGGACGTAGCGGTTGCCGTCGGGGGCCGCTGCCTCGGGCGGGTCGGGCCCCTCTGAGACACTGGGCGCGATGAGCGAGAGAACAGCCCCGCGGACCGCGCCCCTGCGGGCCCGCGCGGAGATCGACCTGGCCGCCCTGCGGGCCAATGTGCGGGCGCTGCGTGCCCACGCGCCGGGCGCTGCCCTGATGGCCGTGGTGAAGTCCGAGGCGTACGGCCACGGGGCCGTGCCGTGTGCCCGCGCGGCCGTCGCCGCGGGAGCGGACTGGCTGGGCACGGCGACGCCGGAGGAGGCCCTCGCCCTGCGGGCCGCCGGGCTGCCGGGCCGCATCATGTGCTGGCTGTGGACGCCGGGCGGGCCCTGGCGCGAGGCGATCGAGGCGGACGTCGACGTGTCCGTCAGCGGGATGTGGGCCCTGGCGGAGGTCACCGAGGCCGCCCGGCGGGCGGACCGGCCCGCGCGGGTGCAGCTCAAGGCCGACACCGGGCTCGGGCGGGGCGGCTGCCAGCCCGGGGACGACTGGGCCGATCTGATCCGGGAGGCGCTGCGTGCCGAGGCCGAGGGGCTCCTGCGCGTCACGGGGCTCTGGTCGCACTTCGCCTGCGCCGACGAGCCCGGCCATCCCTCCATCGCCGCCCAGCTCGGCCGCTTCCGGGAGATGGTCGCGTACGCCGAGGAGCGGGGCGCCCGCCCCGAGGTGCGGCACATCGCCAACTCGCCGGCCACGCTCACGCTGCCCGAGAGCCACTTCGACCTGGTCCGCACCGGCATCGCCACCTACGGCATCTCGCCCAGCCCCGAGCTGGGCACCCCGGCCGACTTCGGGCTGCGCCCGGTGATGACGCTGTCCGCCTCGCTCGCCCTGGTCAAGCACGTGCCGGGCGGGCACGGCGTCAGCTACGGCCACCGGTATGTGACGCCCGGCGCGACCACCCTCGGCCTCGTCCCGCTGGGGTACGCCGACGGCATCCCGCGGCACGCCTCCTCGGCCGGGCCGGTCCTGGTCGAGGGCAAGTGGCGCACGATCGCGGGGCGGGTCGCCATGGACCAGTTCGTGGTCGACCTGGGCGGCGACGAGCCCGTACCGGGTGCCGAGGCGGTGCTCTTCGGCCCCGGGGACCGCGGCGAGCCCACCGCCGAGGACTGGGCGCAGGCGGCCGGAACCATCGCCTACGAGATCGTGACCCGGATCGGAACGCGCGTTCCTCGCGTCTATGTGAATGAGGAACAGGACGGGTAACTCGCACAGAGGACCGGTCACGCGCAGAACAACAGGCACCCTGACAACACCAGCATCATCAGCACCACCACCACGAGCAGCAGCATCGGCAGCAGCCCCGGCGAAGAGGAGCGGTACGTGAGCGAGAGCAGTGCGGAGGTCGTCGCGAACGCCGCCACCGCGGCCGTCGCGGCCTCCGCCGCGGGGGCGGCGGGAGGCTGGCGCCGGGCGACCGGCATCGCCGGTGTCGCGATAGGCGTGGTGGCCGCGGGCGCGGCCGCCGGCGTCGCCCTGGAGCGGATGACGGTCGGCCGGGGCATGCGCCAGAAGGCCCGGCTCGCCCTCGACTCCGCGGGGCCCTACGGCTCGCTGCGCGGCATGCCCGGCAAGGCCTTCGCCGACGACGGCACGGAGCTGTACTACGAGGTCGACGAGCTCGACCCGGAGGCCGCCCCCGCCGCCATCGGCCCGCGCCGCCGCAGGCTCTTCGGCCGGAAGGCCCCCGCCCCCGTCACCGTCGTCTTCAGCCACGGCTACTGCCTCAGTCAGGACTCCTGGCACTTCCAGCGGGCGGCGCTCAGAGGCGTCGTACGCACCGTGCACTGGGACCAGCGCAGCCACGGCCGGTCCGGGCGGGGCGTGGCCCAGGGGCGGGACGAGCCGGTCACCATCGAGCAGCTGGGCCGCGACCTGAAGGCCGTCATCGACGCGGCCGCGCCCGAGGGGCCGCTCGTGCTGGTCGGGCACTCGATGGGCGGCATGACGGTGATGGCGCTGGCCGACCAGTACCCCGAGCTGGTCCGGGAGCGGGTCGTCGGGGTCGCCTTCGTGGGGACGTCGTCGGGGCGGCTCGGCGAGGTCAACTACGGGCTTCCGGTGGCCGGCGTCAACGCGGTGCGGCGGGTGCTGCCCGGCGTGCTGAAGGCGATGGGGCAGCGGGCCGAGCTGGTGGAGAAGGGACGCAGGGCCACCGCGGACCTGTTCGCCGGGGTCATCAAGCGGTACTCGTTCGCGTCCCGGGACGTCGACCCGGCCGTCGCCCGGTTCGCCGAGCGGATGATCGAGAGCACGCCCATCGACGTGGTCGCCGAGTATTACCCGGCGTTCAACGACCACGACAAGACCGAGGCGCTCGGGTGTTTCGCGGACATGCCGGTACTCGTCCTGGCCGGGGTGCAGGATCTGGTCACGCCGAGTGAGCACAGTGAGGCCATCGCCGATCTGCTGCCGGACGCCGAGCTGGTGCTGGTGCCGGACGCGGGGCACCTGGTGATGCTGGAACACCCGGAAGTGGTCACCGACCGCCTCGCCGACCTGCTCACCCGCACGGGTGCCGTGCCCGCAGGAGCTACCGTGAAGGGCTATGGAAGCACCAGCAGCACCGCACAACCCGGCTGAGCCCGGATCCGTTCAGATCGTCGTCACGTCCCCCGAGCAGATGCGGGAGCTGGGTCGCAGGCTCGCGAAACTTCTGCGCGCGGGTGACCTGGTGATGCTCAGCGGGGAGCTCGGGGCGGGCAAGACGACACTGACGCGTGGGCTGGGCGAGGGGCTCGGCGTGCGCGGGGCCGTCACCTCGCCGACGTTCGTGATCGCCCGGGTGCATCCCTCGCTGGGCGACGGCCCACCGCTCGTCCACGTCGACGCCTACCGGCTCTCCGGCGGTCTGGACGAGATGGAGGACCTCGATCTCGACGTCTCGCTGCCCGAGTCCGTGGTCGTCGTGGAGTGGGGCGAGGGCAAGGTCGAGGAGCTGACCGAGGACCGGCTCCAGGTGGTGATCCACCGCGCGGTGGGCGACACGACCGACGAGGTCAGGCAGATGACGATCACCGGTGTGGGGGCACGCTGGGCGTCGGCGGACCTGAGTGTGCTCGCGGCGTAGCTCCCGGCGCGTGGTGTTTTGATGAACGTTCCGACAAGGCGTCGGCAAAATGTTGCGTTCGGCGTCTTGTGCGTGGTCACATGGTATCCAGTCCGTAGTTAGGTCTACCTAACTACGTCCGCCCCGCCTTCGGGAGGCGTCCATGTCGGCTACAGAGAGCAAGGGGCAGCCGCTGCCGTTCGCGGTCGCCGGGGTGACCATGCGCGACCTGCTGGCGGCGGGCGAGGCGGCGGCCCTGATCTCCACGCCCCCACGGGCACCCGAGCCGGAACTCACACAGCCGACGACAGACCACCGCGAAGCGGCGTAGAGGCCTTTGGCCTGGCAGCCCGGCGGAGCCCAGCGGAGGGCCACGACTCTGCGGCCGATCGTCGCGAACGCCCACATCGCGTTGCCGTCCCCGCAGGACTCCGGCCCGTCAGACGCTCGTGACCTTGCGGCCCGGCGGCCCGGCGGCCCGGCGGCCCGGCGGCCCGGCGGCCCGGCGGCCTAGCGGCTCTCCGGCTCGGTGGCCTAGAGGCCGATGGGCTTGCGGCCTGCGGTCCTGCGGCCCTGCTGCCCGGCGGTCCGGCGGCCTGGCGATCTGCGGCCCCAGCGGCTGGCGGCCCAGTAACCCAACCCCCAGCACCCGGCCGTCTAGCGGACTACGACCTCCTTGTGGCCGATCGTCGCGAACGTCCCCATCGCCTCGCCGCCCGCGCGGGACTCTGGCCCGTCAGACGATCGCGGCCTGCGCCTGCGGCCTGCGCCTGGGCCCGATGGCATTGGGGCCAGGTGGCCCTGGCTGCCGTCCCGGCGTCCCGCTGGTCTGGCGGCCTTGTGGCCCGATCCCCGCATCCCGGTAGCCTTGCCCTCCCGGTGGCCTGGCGGCCTAGGGGGACGGTGGCCTGGGAACGGCCTAGCGGCCCCGCGGCCCGGCGGCCCAACCGCCCGACGACCCGGCGGCCCGGCGGCCCAACCGCCCAACCGCCTACCGGACCACCACCACCTTGCGGCCGATCGTTGCGAACGTCCACATTGCCTCGCCGTCCGCGCGGGACTCGCGGATGCCGCCCGTGCGGGTCTTGGGGGCCGGGGCGGGGGGTGAGGCGTTTACTGCTGCGCTGAAGCCGATGACCACGCCGTCCACGTTGGTGAAGCGCACGACGTGTTCGACGGGGACGCCGTCGGAGCCGGTGACCGCGTTCGAGCGGGACGTGACCGAGTAGGAGCCCGGGGACGGGTCCACCGTGCTCGGGGTGACCTTGAACGTGCGGGTGACCGTCTCGTCCCCGCCGACCAGCCACACCCGGTCGCCGCGCAGGGAGTACACGACCCGTGCGCCCTTGCCCGAGTCGTCGGGCAGTGCGGCGGGGTCCTTCCGGGCCTGGGGCGGCGGTTTGGAGACGCCGGCCGCCGGTGCGGCGTCCGCCGGTGACCGGCCCAGGCCGGCCGGGAGGGTCTGTGAGGCCTGGTGGGCGAGGTAGCCGACCGTCGCCAGGGCCGCGGCGGTGAGCGCGGCCACGATCCCCGAGCTGCTGACTGCCACCGGCTCCCACCTCCGTGTCGTACGTCCCTGTCGCGCACGGTGCGTACGCGACGCCGTGACGGAAGGTGACGGTAGCAGCATGTGACGGCCCGACAGGTACGTCCGACACGGGGCCCGGGGAGCCGTAGGCTGTTTGCGTGCTCTTGCTCGCTCTGGATACCGCCACCCCCGCCGTCACCGTCGCGCTGCACGACGGCCGGGACGTCATCGCCTCGTCGAGTCAGGTGGACGCGCGCCGGCACGGGGAACTGCTGCTGCCGGCGATCGACCGGGTGCTCGCCGAGGCCGGTCTGAAGCTCGACGCCGTCACCGGTGTCGTCGCCGGAATCGGGCCGGGCCCGTACACCGGGCTGCGCGTCGGTCTGATGACCGCCGAGACCTTCGGGCTCGCGCTCGGCGTCCCCGTGCACGGCGTGTGCACGCTGGACGGCCTGGCCTACGCCGCCGACCTGGAGGGCCCGTTCGTCGTGGCGACCGACGCCCGCCGCAAGGAGGTGTACTGGGCCCGCTACGCCGACTCCCGCACCCGCGTCACCGACCCGGCCGTCGACCGGCCCGCCGACATCGCGGCGCAGGTCGCGGGCCTGCCCGCGGTCGGCGCGGGCGCGCTGCTGTACCCGGACACCTTCCCCCAGGCCTACGAGCCCGAGCACGTGTCCGCCGCCGCGCTCGCCCGGCTGGCCGCACAGCGGCTGGCGGCGGGCGAGGAACTCCCCGCGCCCCGGCCGCTGTATCTGCGCCGCCCCGACGCCCAGGTCCCCAAGAACTACAAGGTGGTCACCCCGAAGTGACCGGGTCCGAGACGTGTGTGCTGCGCGAGATGCGCTGGTGGGACATCGACTCCGTACTGGAGCTGGAGCGGGACCTGTTCCCCGACGACGCCTGGTCGCGGGGCATGTTCTGGTCCGAGCTGGCCCATGCGCGCGGGCCGGAGGCGACCCGGAAGTACCTCGTGGCCGAGGCGGGGGAGCGGATCGTCGGGTACGCCGGTGTCGCCTCCTCCGGCGAGCAGGCCGACATCCAGACCATCGCCGTCACCCGGGAGTACTGGGGGACCGGGCTCGGCGGCCGGCTCCTCGCCGAACTGCTGCGGGCCGCGACCGCCTTCGAGTGCGCCGAGGTGATGCTGGAGTGCCGGGTGGACAACGTCCGCGCGCAGAAGCTCTACGAGCGCTTCGGCTTCGAGGCCATCGGCTTCCGGCGCGGCTACTACCAGCCGGGGAACGTGGACGCCCTGGTGATGCGACTGACCACGAAACCCGACAGCGGCTCCGCCGCGGGTTCGGCTCCCGTACAAGGAACCCAGACCAATGACTGACTCTCGCGACGAGCCGCTCGTCCTCGGCATCGAGACCTCCTGCGACGAGACCGGCGTAGGCATCGTCCGCGGCACCACCCTGCTCGCCGACGCCGTCGCCTCCAGCGTCGACGAGCACGCCCGCTTCGGCGGTGTCGTGCCCGAGGTCGCCTCCCGGGCGCATCTGGAGGCGATGGTCCCCACCATCGACCGCGCGCTGAAGGAGGCGGGCGTCAGCGCCCGCGACCTCGACGGCATCGCCGTCACCGCCGGTCCCGGCCTCGCCGGTGCCCTGCTGGTCGGCGTCTCGGCGGCGAAGGCGTACGCCTACGCCCTCGGCAAGCCCCTGTACGGCGTCAACCACCTCGCCTCGCACATCTGCGTCGACCAGCTGGAGCACGGCCCGCTGCCCGAGCCGACCATGGCGCTGCTGGTGTCCGGCGGCCACTCCTCCCTGCTGCTGTCCTCGGACATCACCTCCGACGTCCGCCCGATGGGCGCGACCATCGACGACGCGGCCGGTGAGGCCTTCGACAAGATCGCCCGCGTGCTGAACCTGGGCTTCCCGGGCGGCCCCGTCATCGACCGGTACGCACGCGAGGGCGACCCGGGCGCGATCGCCTTCCCGCGCGGCCTGACCGGTCCGCGCGACCCGGCCTACGACTTCTCCTTCTCCGGGCTGAAGACGGCCGTGGCGCGCTGGATCGAGGCCAAGCGGGCGGCGGGGGAGGAGGTCCCGGTGCGGGACGTGGCGGCCTCCTTCCAGGAGGCGGTCGTGGACGTGCTGACCCGCAAGGCCGTGCGGGCCTGCAAGGACGAGGGCGTCGACCATCTGATGATCGGCGGCGGGGTGGCCGCCAACTCCCGGCTGCGCGCCCTGGCCCAGGAGCGCTGCGAGGCGGCCGGGATCCGGCTGCGGGTGCCGCGGCCCAAGCTGTGCACGGACAACGGCGCGATGGTCGCCGCGCTCGGCGCGGAGATGGTGGCCCGCAACCGGACCGCGTCGGACTGGGACCTGCCGGCGGACTCGTCCCTGCCGGTGACGGAACCGCATCTCCCGGGCCACCGCCACGACCACGACCATGTGCACGAGGTCAGCAAGGAGAACCTCTACTCGTGACGGTCGCCATGATGTGGGAGGCGCGGGCCGTGCCCGGCCGGGGCGAGGACCTGCTGGCCTGGGCACGGGCGCAGGAGCTGCCCCGCGCACCCCTGCGCCGGGAGACCCTGCGCGCTCCGCAGGACCGGGTCCTCGTCATCACCTGGTGGGACGCCGCCTACGACGCCGAGCTGCCGGAACTGCCGGAGCCGGACGGGGATTTGGTCATACGGGCGGTGCACCGGTGGCGGTTCGAGTCGGTGGGCGCCGACTGACCCGCACCGTCACCCGGCGTCCGTCACCTCCGTCTCGCAGCGCAGCCGCCGGTCGGTGCCGAGGACCCGGACCGGGCCGGTGAGCGTGAGGTGGGCGGTGTGGCGTACGTCCGCGCTGGACGCCGCCAACCGTAGTTCCAGGGCGCCCGGTTCGACCACCCTGCGCCCTGAACGGTCGGTGAACGCCGACAGGTCCGTGTGGAAACGGAACAGCACCCGGGCCGCCTCCCCCGGTGCCAGCCGCACGCGCTGGTAGCCGATCAGCCGTACGTCGGGGCGGGTCACCGACGCCACCGGGTCGTGGAGGTACAGCTGCACGACCTCCGCGCCCTCCCGGTCGCCGGTGTTGCGGACGGTCACCGAGACGTCGTACGTCCCGTCCGTGCCGATCTCCGCCGGCTCCGCGCCGCCCGTGCCGTCCTCCCACGCGAACGTCGTGTACGAGCGGCCGTGCCCGAAGGCGTACAGCGGGGTCGGGTCGAGGTTGCTGACCTCGCCCGCGAGACCGAGGGGCGGCTGGAGGTAGGTCCAGGGCTGGCCGCCGGGGACCTGCGGGACGCTCACGGGGAGGCGGCCCGACGGGTTCACGCGGCCCGACAGCACTCCCGCCACCGCCGGGCCGCCCTCCTCCCCCGGGAAGAACGCCTGGACGACCGCGCCCAGGCGGCCGTGCCAGCGGCCGAGGGCGTAGGGACGGCCGGTCAGCAGCACCAGCACCACGGGCACGCCCGTGGCCACCAGCGCGTCCAGCAGCTCGCCCTGGGCGCCCGGCAGGGCGAGGTCCGTCGCGTCGCAGCCCTCGCCCGAGGTGCCGCGGCCGAACAGGCCCGCCCGGTCACCCAGGACCGCCACGCACACGTCCGCCTCGGCGGTGCGGGCGACGGCCTCCTCGAAGCCGGAGGTGTCCGGGTCCGTCACGTCGCAGCCCGGCGCGAACGTCACCTTGGCGTCGGGCAGTTCGGTGCGCAGGGCGTCGAGGACGGTCGGGATCTCGATGCCGGTCGGGACGCCGGGGTGGTGGGTGAGGACGTGGGAGGGGAAGGAGTAGCAGCCCAGCATGGCCAGGGCGTCGGCCGCCCGGGGGCCGATCACCGCGATCCGGGTGTCGGGGGCGAGCGGGAGCAGGCCGTCGGGGTTGTCGAGCAGGACGACGGACTCCTCGGCCACGCGGCGGGCCAGGATCCGGTTGCCCGTGGAGTCGAGCTCGACCGTGCCGGCCGGTTCGGGGGTCCAGTCCTCGTCCAGCAGGCCCAGTTCGCACTTCTGGAGCAGTACGCGGCGGGCCGCGCGGTCCACGAGCTCCTCGGGGATCTCGCCCGAGCGGACCGCGTCCACCAGGGGATCGCCGTAGCACTTCAGGCTCGGCAGTTCGACGTCGATGCCGGCCACCAAGGCCGCGTGGGCCGCCTCGGCCGGGGTGCCGGCGACCCGGTGCAGGGTCTGGAGGAAGCCGATGCCGAAGTAGTCGGCGACGACCGTGCCGGCGAAGCCCCACTCCTCGCGCAGGAGCCCGGTCAGCAGCTCGGGGTCCGCCGAGGCCGGCACGCCGTCCCGCTCCGTGTAGGCGGCCATCACCGAACGGGCCCCGCCCTCGCGCAGCGCCATCTCGAAGGGCGGGAGGGTGACGTCCGCGAACTCGCGGGTGCCGGCCCGTACGGGCGCCAGGTTGCGGGCGCCGGCCGAGGAGGCGTACCCGGCGAAGTGCTTCAGCGTGGCGACGACCCCGGCCGACTCCAGGCCCCGCACATAGGCCGTACCGACCGTGCCGACCAGATACGGGTCCTCGCCGATCGTCTCCTCGACGCGGCCCCAGCGCGGATCGCGTACGACGTCCAGGACCGGCGCGAGCCCCTGGTGCACGCCGACCGAGCGCAGGTCGGCGCCGATGCGGCGGGCCATCTCCTCGACCAGCGGGGGATCCCAGGTCGCTCCCCAGGCCAGCGGGACCGGGTAGGCCGTGGCCTGCCAGGCGGTGAAGCCGGCCAGGCACTCCTCGTGCGCGACCGCCGGGATGCCGAAGCGGCCGGCCTCGGTGATGCGGCGCTGGGCGCGGGCCAGTGCCTGCGCGCCCAGCGCCGGGTCCACGGGGGCGGTGCCGAAGGAGCGCGTGAGCTGGCCCAGGCCGCGGGTGATCAGCTCGGCCCATGCCTCGTCGGAGTACTCGACCGTCATGTCGTGCTGATGCGGAGCGACTCCGTCGCCGTCCGTCGCGGCGCCCACCCACACGCCGTACAGCTGGGCGGCCTTCTCCTCCAGAGTCATCCGGGAGAGCAGATCGTCGACGCGGGCGGCGGCGGGCAGGGCGGGGTCACGCCAGGGCGCGGTGGTCATGAAGCTCCTGTCGGGTGGACGGACGGCCCTCTCACGAACGGTGCTCACGAGCGTTCTCACGCCCGCTTCAGCGAATGTTTCGGTAAGTATGTCGAATGTTCCGGGAACCTATGGCGCCCGGGAGACTTCGTCAAGGGGGCCCGCAGGGATACGATCGCCGCCATGACATCCCCGGAGCCGGTTGAAAGCCGGACGCAAACCCGGACGCAGGGGCGCAGCGCGCAGACCGCGACGCTCGCCGAGATCGCCCGTGAGGCCGGTGTGTCGGCGCCGACTGTTTCGAAGGTGCTGAACGGGCGGGCCGACGTCGCCCCCGCCACGCGTGCCCGCGTCGAGGATCTGCTGCGGGCCCACGGCTACCGGCGCCGCCGCGCCGAGGCGACCCGCTCACCCCTCATCGACCTGGTCTTTCACGAGCTGGAGAGCGCCTGGGCGCTGGAGGTCATCCGGGGCGTGGAGAACGTCGCCCGGGACGCAGGGCTCAGCGTGGTGCTGTCCGAGAGCGCGGGGCGGCTCACCCCCGGGCGGACCTGGGCCGACCAGGTCGCCGCGCGCCGCCCGCACGGTGTGATCCTGGTCCTGTCCGGGCTCGACGAGTCCCAGCGGGCCCTGCTGACCAGCCGCGCCATCCCGTTCGTGGTGATGGACCCAGCCGGTGACCCGGGGGCCGACGTGCCCTCGATCGGCGCGACCAACTGGCAGGGCGGTCTCGCGGCCACCCGGCATCTGGTCGAGCTGGGGCACCGCAGGATCGGCGCGATCAGCGGGCCGACGCAGATGATGTGCAGCCGCGCCCGGGTCGACGGCTACCGGGCGGCGCTGGAGACGGCCGGGCTGCCGGTCGACCCCGCGCTGATCGCGAACGGCGACTTCCACCACGAGGCCGGTTACCGGCTGGGTCTGGAGCTGCTGCGCCGCCCGGACCGGCCGACCGCCGTCTTCGCCGGGAACGACCTCCAGGCGCTCGGGCTGTACGAGGCCGCGCGCGAGCTGGGGCTGCGCATCCCGGAGGACCTGAGCGTCGTCGGGTTCGACGATCTGCCGGTGGCGCCCCTGGTCGGGCCGCCGCTGACGACCGTACGGCAGCCGCTGACGGAGATGGCGGAGGCGGCGGCCAAGCTGGTCCTCGACCTCGGCCGCGAGGCCGGCACCCCGGCGGCCACCCGGGTGGAGCTGGCGACGAGCCTGGTGGTGCGCAGCAGTACGGCGGCGGCGCCCGCGGGCGGCTGACCGCCGATGCTGTATTGACGGGTGTTCCGGGCACCTCCACACTGCACCGAAGCCAATCGGTTGCACCACCGAAACTTTCGGAGGCACCCGCAATGAGATCGCTGAGATCGGGCTTACTCACCTCCCTGCTGGCCGGAGTCGTCACGGCCGGTTCCCTGCTGCTCGCGGCCCCCGCGTCCCACGCCGCCGACGCCCCGCTGCGCGACCTGGCCGACGCCAGGGGCAAGGCCATGGGTACGGCGGTCACCGGTTCGAAACTCACCGGCACCTACGGCGAGATCACAGGCCGCGAGTTCAACTGGCTCACCCCCGGCAACGCCATGAAGTGGGGCTCCGTCGAGCCGAGCCGGGGCAGCCACGACTGGGCCGAGGCCGACCGGATCGTGGACTTCGCCGAGGCCCACGGCCAGCAGGTGCGCGGCCACACCCTGCTCTGGCACCAGCAGAACCCGGGCTGGCTGACGAACGGCAGCTGGACCCGGGACCAGCTCAGCGCCGTCGTCCAGGACCACATCGCCACCGAGGTCGGCCGCTACAAGGGCCGGCTGGCCGCCTGGGACGTGGTGAACGAGCCCTTCAACGAGGACGGCACCTATCGCCGGACCCTCTTCCACGACACCCTCGGCCAGGACTACATCGCGCAGGCCCTCACCTGGGCCCGGGCCGCCGACCCGGGTGCCCAGCTCTACATCAACGACTACAACGTCGAGGGCGTCAACGCGAAGAGCACGGCCCTGTACAACCTCGTCAAGTCGCTGAAGGAGCGCGGAGTCCCGATCGACGGAGTCGGGCTCCAGGCCCATCTCATCGTCGGCCAGGTGCCCTCGACGCTGCAGCAGAACATCCAGCGCTTCGCCGACCTGGGTGTCGACGTGGCGATCACCGAGCTGGACATCCGGATGCAGCTGCCTCCGACGCAGGCGAAGCTGACCCAGCAGGCCGCCGACTACAAGGCGGTCATGAACGCCTGCGTGGCGGTCGCGCGCTGTACCGGTGTCACCGTCTGGGGCTTCACCGACTCCGACTCCTGGATCCCGGACACCTTCCCGGGCGAGGGTGCGGCGACCCCGTACGACGAGAACTACCAGCCCAAACCGGCGTACCACGCCATCGCGGAGGCCCTCGGCGGGACGACGACCCCGCCGACGGGCGCCTGCTCGGCGACGTACAGCGTCACCAGTCAGTGGAGCACCGGCTACACGGGCCAGGTGCGGATCGCCTGCTCGGGGGCCTCGCTGTCGTCGTGGAAGGCGGACTGGACGTTCGGCGCAGGGCAGCGGATCACGCAGGCCTGGAACGCGAACTGCACGCAGTCGGGCGCGGCGGTCAGCTGTACGAACGCCCCGTACAACGGGTCGGTGCCGGACGGTGGTTCGGTCACCTTCGGCTTCAACGGCTCGTGGAGCGGGAGCAACCCGGTGCCCGTGGTGACGCTGGGGTGAGGCGGTGAGAGCGGACCCAGAAGTCTGAGAATTTCCGAAGAAAAAGCGCCCTGGGGTCCCTGCTCGTCATAATTCGGACTTACGTTCCTGCCCGTGACGGGACGTGGGCACGGGGACGGGAACGGGGACGCGGGCGAAGCGGTGGGCCGGCGGTCGAGAGCGCTGCGGATCGCCGGCCTCGCCCTGGCGGGTGCGCTGGTGCTCGGCGTCGGCTCGGCGGGCTGGGCCTACTGGCATCTCAACGACAACATCAAAAGCGTCGACATCGACAACGCGCTCGGCGACAACCGCCCGGCCAAGCCGGTGGTCACGCCGTCCCCCTCGGCATCGGCGGCGCTGCCCGGCGAGGCTCTCAACATCCTGGTCCTGGGGTCCGACTCGCGCAGCGGCGAGGAGAACCGGCGGCTCGGCGGCGGCGACAGCTCCGGCGCCCGCTCCGACACGGCGATGGTCGTCCACCTCGACGCCGGGCGCACCAGCGCGACGATGGTGAGCATCCCGCGAGACACCCTGGTCACCCGCCCCTCCTGCCCGCGCCCGTCCGGCGGCTCGACGGCCGTCGCCCACCACTCCATGTTCAACGACGCGTACGCGGTGGGCGGACCGGCCTGCGCGGTGAAGACGGTCGAGTCGATGACCGGCGTCCGCATGGACCACTACATCGAGATCGACTTCTCCGGCTTCGCGAAGCTCGTCGACGCGCTCGGCGGCGTCACCGTCACCACGGACGAGGACATCGCCGACGACGACAGCCATCTGCACCTGAAGGCGGGCACCCACCACCTGGACGGCACGCGGGCCCTCGCCCTGGCCCGCACCCGGCACGGCATAGGCGACGGCAGCGACCTGGGGCGGATAGGCCTCCAGCAGAAGCTGGTGAAGGCCCTGCTGGACCAGATCGCCGCGCAGGACCTGCTCACCGACCCGGCGAAGCTGTACCGGGTCGCGGACGCCGTGACCGCCGGCCTCACCACCGACACCGGCCTGGACTCCCTCGGCGAGCTGACCCGGCTCGGGCAGAGCGTGCAGGGCCTTTCGGCGAGCGCGGTGCGGACGGTGACGATGCCGGTCGTGCGGGCGCCGTCGGATCCCAACCGGGTGGTGGCCGAGGAGCCGGAGGCCCGGAAGCTGTGGGAATCGCTGCGCTGACCTGCGCAGACGCGCCCCGCGAAAAATCCGTGAGAAAAATCCGGCGAGCGTGTCGATCCGGAGGTCTCCCGATCGACGCAGCGGTGAGAGCGAGGAAGGACCTCGCTCCGCACAGCCCCGAGGAGTCACCATGCCGCGCTTTCTCACCCTGATCCGCATCGACGAGAAGAACGCCCCCGCCGAGGGCCCGAGCCCCGAACTCCAGGAGCGCATGGGCAAGCTCCTGGAGGAGATCATCAAGGCCGGGGTCATGCTCGACACGGCCGGTCTCACCCCGACCTCGGACGGCAGCCGGGTGACCTGGGAGGACGGGAAGCTCTCCGTCACCGACGGGCCGTTCACCGAGTCCAAGGAGGTCATCGGCGGCTACTCGATCAGCCAGTGCAAGGACAAGGCCGAGGCGATCGAGTGGACCAAGCGGTTCCTGTCTCTGCACGAGGACTACTGGACGATCACCGCCGAGGTCCGGCAGATCGCCGAGGGCTGACCGGTTCTCCTTGGCCGGGCGGCGCCGGGGGTGTCTGATGGTGGGTTGTGACCCCGCAGCCCACCTCCTCCCCGGCGCCCCGGCCCGACCGGACGGCCGAGGCCATCGAGACGGTCTTCCGCATCGAGTCGCCCCGCATCATCGCCGGCGTCGCCCGGGTCGTCCGGGACGTCGGCATCGCCGAGGAACTCGCGCAGGACGCACTGGTCGCCGCGCTGGAGCGGTGGCCGCGGGACGGAGTGCCCGACAACCCGGGCGCCTGGCTCATGACCACCGCCCGCAACCGCGCCGTCGACCTGGTCCGGCGCCGCGAGAACTACGCCCGCAAGCTGGCGGAGATCGGCCGGGACCTGTCGGCGGCGGCTCCCCCGGAGGAGCCCGCCGACCCGGACGACATCGACGACGACCTGCTCCGCCTGGTCTTCACCGCCTGCCACCCGGTGCTGTCCACCGAGGCCCGCACGGCCCTCACCCTGCGCCTCCTCGGCGGCCTGACCACGGCCGAGATCGCCCGCGCGTTCCTGGTCCCCGAGCCGACCGTCGCGCAGCGCATCGTCCGCGCGAAACGCACCCTGGCCACGAAGAACATCGCCTTCGAAGTGCCCTACGGCCCCGACCGCGAGGCCCGCCTCGGCTCGGTCCTCGACGTCATCTACCTCGTCTTCAACGAGGGCTACGCCGCGACGGCCGGCGACGACTGGCTCCGCCCGTCCCTGTGTGAGGACGCCCTGCGCCTGGCCCGGGTGCTCTCGGCCCTCATGCCGAAGGAACCCGAGGTGCACGGCCTGACCGCGCTCCTGGAGTTCCAGGCGTCCCGCACGGCGGCGCGCACGGGCCCCTCCGGCGAACCCGTCCTCCTCAAGGACCAGAACCGGGCCCGCTGGAACCGCATGCTCATCGCCCGCGGTGTCGCCGCGCTGGGCAGGGCGGAGGCCACCTCCTCCGGCGCCCCGGGCCCGTACCTCCTGCAGGCCGCCATCGCCGCCTGCCACGCGCACGCCTACACCTACGAGGAGACCGACTGGCCCCGCATCGCCACGCTGTACGGCCTGCTGGCCGCCCGTACCCCGTCCCCGGTGGTGGAGTTGAACCGCGCGGTGGCCGTCTCGATGGCCGAGGGCCCGCAGGCCGCCCTGCCCCTCATCGACGCTCTGCGCGACGACCCCGCCCTGCGGGACTACCACCTGCTGCCCAGCGTCCGCGGCGACTTCCTCGCCCGCCTCGGCCGTTCGGCGGAGGCCCGGGCGGAGTTCGAACGGGCGGCTTCGCTGACGCGGAACGAGCGGGAGCGGGAGCTGCTGCTGCGGCGGGCGGCGGAGCAGTCCTGAAGGTCAGGCCGGGTGCCCGATGAGCATCGCCGGCGCCCCCGCCACCCGGGTCAGGAACACCGTCGCCGCGTGCGGCCCCTGGGGCTTGACCTTCCTGCGGAGTTCCTCCGGCTCGACCGCCGAGCCCCGCTTCTTGACCGTGAGGTTCCCGACCTCCCGCTCCCGCAGCAGCGCCTTCAGCCTCTTGACGTTGAAGGGGAGATGGTCGGTGATCTCGTAGGGGGTGGCGTACGGGGTCGGGCGCAGTTCGTCCGCGGTGACGTAGGCGATCGTCGCGTCCAGCAGCCCGCCGTCGAGCTCCTCGGCCACCTCGGCGACCAGGTGGGCCCGGATGACGGCGCCGTCGGGCTCGTACAGGTAGCGGCCGGGAGGGCGGACCTGCGGGTCGGGCAGGCCGCGGGAGAGCAGGGTTCGGGGGCCCGGCAGCAGGGTGGCCCGTACCGCCCCGGGCTCGGTGCCGAACCACAGCACCGCCTCCTTCACGTCACCGCCGTCGGAGATCCACTCGGCCTCGGCGTCCTCGGGGACCGCCTCGTGCGGGATGCCGGGGGCGACCTTCAGCGCGGCGGCGCGGGGGGCGTGGCGGGCCGCCAACACCGCCCAGGACAGCGGCGGCGAGTACGCCTCGGGGTCGAAGATCCGGCCCCGGCCGCCGCGCCTGGCCGGGTCGACGAACACGGCGTCGTAACCGGCCGTGCCCACCTGCGTGACGTCCGCCTCCCGCACCTCGATCAGGTCGGCCAGCTCCAGCGCCTCGGCGTTCGCCCGGGCCGCCGCGGCCGCCGCCGGGTCCCGGTCGACGGCCAGGACCCGGATCCCGGCCCGGGCCAGGGCGATCGCGTCACCGCCGATGCCGCAGCACAGGTCGGCGACCGAGGTCACGCCCGACTCCGCCAGCCGCCGCGCCCGGTAGGCCGCCACGCTCGCCCGGGTCGACTGCTCCACCCCGTTCGGCGTGAAGAACATCCGCCCCGCGTCCCGCGCCCCGAACTTCACCACCGCCCGCTGCCGCAGCCGCGCCTGGCCCAGCGCCGCCGACACCAGCTCGGCGGGGTGCTCACGGCGCAACCGGGTCGCGACGGCCAGCTCCCGCGCCGGATCGGTGTTCCGCACCTCGTCGAGGAGGGCGCGGCCTTCGGGGGTGAGGAGGAGGGCGAGGTCGTTCACCGGATCATTGTGGGCCACGGGGCGGTGCGGGCGGCCGTCCGGCCCGACCCGGACCGCGTGTGGGCCACTCGGTGGATGCTGCGCCGTCCGTCGCGGTGTCGGGTCCGGTCCGGGGGAGCCGGCTGCGAGGATCCCGCATCATGCGAGCAGTCGTACAAAATGACAAAAGGCGGGCGTCTGGCGGTGTGCGGATCGGCCTCGCCGTCCTCACCCTCGCCGCCATCGCCTCGGGCTGCGCGCAGGGCGACAACGGCCGGGTCACCGCGGCCGGCGGCCAGCAGCCCCTCGACGCGCCCCCGGCCCGCGCGCTCGACTCCTACGCCTCGAAACTGCGCGCCGCGCACGCCGCCCGGGTCGCCGCCGCGCAGCGCTGGGGGCTGCGGACCGTCCCGCTGACCGCCCCGCCGGCCCCCGCGAAGAAGCCGAGGATCAGGACCCGCGAGGGCTTCGCGGTGAAGGGCCACCGGAGACTGAACCTCCCGCCCGTCTTCACCACCGTCCCCACCCGGGACAAGGTCGTCTTCCTCACCATCGACGACGGCGCCGAGAAGGACCCGGCGTTCCTGCGGATGATGAGCGACCTGAAGGTCCCGTACAGCGCCTTCCTCAGCGGCTACCTGATCCGGAACGACTACGGCTACTTCGAGAAGATGCAGGACCGGGGCGTGGTCCTGAACAACCACACCCTCCGCCACCGCCTCATGCGGGGCCTGCCCTACCGCACGCAGAAGCGCGAGATCTGCGGCATGCAGCGCCTCATCGAGAAGCGCTACGGCACGCGCCCCACCCTCTTCCGCCCGCCCTACGGCAGCTACGACAGGGCGACCCTGCGCGCCGCCAAGGCCTGCGGCATCGAGTACGCCCCCCTGTGGAACGAGGAGGTCTTCGCCGACCACTGGGAGTACCGCGAGCGGGACCGGAGACTGCACCCGGGCGACATCGTCCTCACCCACTTCCGCGGCCGCGACCACTGGCAGGGCACGATGCCCGACATGATCCGCCGGTTCCTGGACAAGGTCACGGCCGAGGGGTACGCGGTGGGCCGGCTGGAGGACTACCTGTGAGGCGGCGGTCGCCGACCGCCGTGGTGTGCGCGGGCGCGATCCTGCTGGCCGGCTGCACCGCGGCCGCGGGGGAGCACACGGGTGCGGACGGCCGGGGCCGGTCCCCGGCGCACGCGTCGAGCGACGTCCGCGGGCCGGAGCGAGGCGACCGAGACGGTCTCCCGCCCGTCGTGGACCACGTCCGCACCCGCGACCGGGTGGTCTTCCTGACCTACGACGACGGCGCCGAGCGCGACCCCGGCTTCGTCGCCCTCGTCCGCGAACGGCGGCTTCCGGTCAGCATGTTCCTCACGGACAGCGTCGTGGGTCCCGGCTACGGCCACTTCGCCCGCCTGCGCGCGGTCGGCGCGTCGATCCAGAACCACACCCTCGACCACCCCGCCCTGCGCGGCCTGCCCTACGCCGGCCAGCGCGCCGAGATCTGCGGCCAGCAGCACAAGCTCCGCTCCCGCTTCGGCATCCGCCCCCGTCTCTTCCGCCCGCCCTACGGCACGTACGACACGACGACCCTGCGCGCCGCCGCCGACTGCGGCATCCGGGCGGTGGTCCTGTGGCGGGCGTCCGCGAACGCCGAGGGCGAGCTGACGTACACCAGCGGCCGCCCCGGCCTGCGGCCCGGCGACATCGTCTCTGTGCCGTCGGGCGAGACGGCCTCCCCGACCCTGACCGAACGGACGGAGCGGCTGTTGCGGGAGATCGAGAGGAGCGGGCTTCGCGTGGGGCGGCTGGAGGACTACCTGTAAAGAGCACCTGGCCGACGCGCCGCGGCGAATTAGCAGTCCGCTTGACCGAGTGCTAATCGCAGTCATAGTCTCGGCTCTGGCACTCCCCACTGGAGAGTGCCAACACAGCGACGGGCAGGTCCGGCACCCGCGACGACGGATCCACCTGGTCGCCACCTCAGACAGTTAACCCCGTGAGATCTCCGAAGGGGGAGGTCGGATCGTGACGACCACCAGCTCCAAGGTTGCCATCAAGCCGCTCGAGGACCGCATCGTGGTCCAGCCGCTCGACGCCGAGCAGACCACCGCCTCTGGCCTGGTCATCCCGGACACCGCCAAGGAGAAGCCCCAGGAGGGCGTCGTCCTGGCCGTGGGCCCGGGCCGCTTCGAGGACGGCAACCGTCTTCCGCTCGACGTCTCCGTCGGCGACGTCGTGCTCTACAGCAAGTACGGCGGCACCGAGGTGAAGTACAACGGCGAGGAGTACCTCGTCCTCTCGGCCCGTGACGTGCTCGCGATCGTCGAGAAGTAATTCACCCCAAGCACATTGCTTTGAGCTGCGCCCCTGGCCCCCCGCGATCGATAAGAAGCCGGGCGCCCGGGGCGCAGTGCCGTTAACCCTGATTCCGGAAGAGGGCTCACGCTCCCATGGCGAAGATCCTGAAGTTCGACGAGGACGCCCGTCGCGCCCTCGAGCGCGGCGTCAACAAGCTTGCCGACACGGTCAAGGTGACGATCGGCCCCAAGGGCCGCAACGTCGTCATCGACAAGAAGTTCGGCGCCCCCACCATCACCAACGACGGTGTCACGATCGCCCGCGAGGTCGAGATCGAGGACCCGTACGAGAACCTCGGTGCCCAGCTGGTCAAGGAGGTGGCGACCAAGACCAACGACATCGCGGGTGACGGTACGACCACCGCGACCGTGCTCGCCCAGGCGCTCGTGCGCGAGGGCCTGAAGAACGTCGCCGCCGGTGCCTCCCCGGCCGCCCTGAAGAAGGGCATCGACGCCGCCGTCGCCGCGATCTCCGAGGACCTGCTCGCCTCGGCCCGCCCGATCGACGAGAAGTCCGACATCGCCGCCGTCGCCGCGCTGTCCGCCCAGGACCAGCAGGTCGGCGAGCTCATCGCCGAGGCGATGGACAAGGTCGGCAAGGACGGTGTCATCACCGTCGAGGAGTCCAACACCTTCGGTCTGGAGCTGGACTTCACCGAGGGCATGGCCTTCGACAAGGGCTACCTGTCGCCGTACTTCGTGACGGACCAGGAGCGCATGGAAGCCGTCCTGGACGACCCGTACATCCTCATCACGCAGGGCAAGATCTCCGCCATCGCGGACCTCCTGCCGCTGCTGGAGAAGGTCATCCAGTCCAACTCCTCCAAGCCGCTGCTGATCATCGCCGAGGACGTCGAGGGCGAGGCCCTGTCGACCCTCGTCGTGAACAAGATCCGCGGCACCTTCAACGCCGTCGCGGTGAAGGCCCCCGGCTTCGGCGACCGCCGCAAGGCGATGCTGCAGGACCTGGCGGTCCTCACCGGCGCCACGGTCGTCTCCGAGGAGGTCGGCCTCAAGCTCGACCAGGTCGGCCTGGACGTGCTCGGCTCCGCCCGCCGCGTCACCGTCACCAAGGACGACACCACGGTCGTCGACGGCGCCGGCAACAAGGACGACGTGCAGGGCCGTGTCGCCCAGATCAAGGCCGAGATCGAGACCACCGACTCCGACTGGGACCGCGAGAAGCTCCAGGAGCGCCTCGCGAAGCTGGCCGGCGGCGTGTGCGTCATCCGTGTGGGTGCCGCCACCGAGGTCGAGCTCAAGGAGCGCAAGCACCGTCTGGAGGACGCCATCTCCGCGACCCGCGCCGCGGTCGAGGAGGGCATCGTCTCCGGTGGTGGCTCCGCTCTGGTCCACGCCGCCAAGGTCCTCGAGGGCAGCCTCGGCAAGACCGGCGACGAGGCCACCGGTGTGGCGGTCGTCCGCCGCGCGGTCGTCGAGCCGCTGCGCTGGATCGCCGAGAACGCCGGCCTGGAGGGTTACGTCATCACCTCCAAGGTCGCCGAGCTCGACAAGGGCCAGGGCTTCAACGCCGCCACCGGCGAGTACGGCGACCTGATCAAGGCCGGCGTCATCGACCCGGTCAAGGTCACCCGCTCCGCCCTGGAGAACGCCGCCTCCATCGCCTCCCTCCTGCTCACGACCGAGACCCTGGTCGTCGAGAAGAAGGAAGAGGAGGAGCCGGCCGCCGCGGGCCACGGCCACGGCCACGCCCACTGAGGCACCGACCTCTGCGAGAGGCCCCCGTTCCGCCGCGTGCGGAACGGGGGCCTCTCCCTTGTGGCGGTCCCGTCATGAGGGTGAGGTCCCCTCACAACTCCAGCGGATCCAGCGCCCCGAGCTGCTGCATCAGCCCCAGCCGGTCGTACTGCCACCAGCCCTCGGCGAGCTTCCCGTCCGGCGTGCAGCGGTGGATGGTCGTCCCGGTCATGGTGACGTCCTTCCCGGTCGGCGGAATCCCGAGGAAGTCACCCTTGTGCCTGCCCCGGAAGGTCCACCGGGTGCAGACCCGGTCGCCCTGGGCGATCTGGTCCTCGATGGTGAACGAGAAGTCGAACCCGCCCCGCCACACCTCCACCTCGCGCCGCAACGCGTCCAGCCCGATGACGTCCTGCACATTGGCCGGATCGTGGTCGTGGTAGTCCTCGATGAACACGTCGTTGAACGCGGGCGCCGCACCCTGCCCGGGCGCCAGCTCGAAGAACCTGCGCGCCGTGGCCGCGTTCAGCTGCTCGTCCCGCACCACGTCCAGGTCCGTGAACGTCGGCGCCTCGTCGCAGAGCGCCACCATGTCCTGGAAGATCCGGTCGGTCTCCGGAAGCCCGGAGTTGCGCATCGCGTCCTCGTACGACGGGAACTCCACGATCTCGACGATGTGCGAGGAGTCGGCCCGGTCCTTCGCCACGACACTGTGCGTAGCGGTCCGTTTCCCCTTGGTCTGCTCGACCCACCTGTCCATCAGCCGGTTCATCTCGTCGAGCCGGCTGGTCCTGCATTCGATGAGCTGTACGAAGGTCATGGCCTCGCCTCCGGCCCCCCTGGGTCCGGCTGAACAGTTCCATTGTCCCCACGCGAGCCGCTCGTCGCCTCCCGGCCCTTTGGCATCATGAGGCCATGCGCTGGTGGGGGAAGCGGGGGGAGCGGTCGGTGGCCGCGGGTGGGGACATCGCCCTGGCCGTCACGGGCGATCACAACCGCATCCTGCTCGTCCCGGCGGTGCGTTCGGCGTACTGGGAGCAGGTCCGCCGCATCGCCCCGCCCCGACTCGTCGACCGCGAGGAGGAGTTGGCCGACCTGTCCGCCTTCGGCACGGCCGACTCCGGCCCCGCGTACGCCTGGTGGCGCGCGGGCGCCTGGGCCGGCAAGACGGCACTGCTGTCGTGGTTCGCCCTGCACCCTCCGCAGGGCGTACGGATCGTGCCGTTCTTCATCACGGCCCGCCTGGGCGCCCAGAACGACGTCGCGGCGTACGTGGACGTCGTACTCGAACAACTGGCGGAGCTCGCCGGAGAGGCCCTGCCCGCCCACCTGACCGTGGCGACCCGCGAGGCCCACCTCCTGTACCTGTACGGCGCCGCCGCCCGCGCCTGCGCCGAGCGCGGACAGCGCCTGGTCCTCCTGGTCGACGGCCTGGACGAGGACCGCGGCGTCACGACCGGCCCGGACGCCCACAGCATCGCGAGCCTGCTGCCCGCCCGCCCGGAGGCCGGCATGCGGGTCCTGGTCGCGGGGCGGCTCAACCCGCCGCTGCCCGGTGACGTACCCGAGGACCATCCGCTGCGCGACCCCGCGATCGTACGGACGCTGTCGCCCTCCCCGTACGCCCGGGCGATCCGCGCGGAGGCGGAACGCGAACTGAAGCGGCTGATCGGGACGGGCGGCCTGGAGCACGACCTGCTGGGCCTGGTCGCGGTGGCGCGCGGTGGCCTGACCGCCGAGGACCTGGCCGCCCTGACCGGCGCGGTTCCGTACCGGGTGCGGGACGTCCTGAGCACCCGGGCGGGACGGACCTTCGGCCTGCGCGTCGACGTCTACCTGCTCGGTCACGAGGAGCTGCAGTCCCAGGCGGAGGAGATGCTCGGCCCGTCCGAGACGGACCTCTACCGCGCGAAGCTGCACGCCTGGGCGGAGGAGTGGCGCGGGCGGGGCTGGCCGGAGGGCACGCCGGACTATCTGCTGCGGGGGTACTTCCGGCTGCTGAACGTGACGCGAGACGTGCCACGGGTGGTCGGCTGGGCGACGGACGCGGCACGGCACGACCGATTGCTGGAGGTGACCGGCGGCGACGCCGTGGCACTCGCCGAGATCCGGGTCGCCGAGGATCTTCTCATCGAGAGCGGCGTCCCCGATCTGACGGACAGTGTCCGGCTGGCCATCCGGCGTGAACAGCTCGAATCCAGGAACGAGGCGATCGACCGCACCCTGCCCTGGGCTTGGGCCGCTCTCGGGCACTTCCACCGGGCGGAGGCCCTCGCGTTGAGCATTCCGAGCCTGGCCGACAGAGCACTCGCCTTGGTCGACGTGGCGGCGCAGTACGTCGCTTGCGCGGAGACCGGCGACGCCGTACGGCTTCTGCTGCATGCCGAGCGTGCGGCCCTCGAAACGCCCTACAACATCGAGGGCGAGCAGGACCTGGCCCTGGCCGCGACGAGCCGCGGTTGGGTGAGCGCCGGCCTGTTCGACCGGGCCGAGAAGCTCCTTGGCTCCGTCGCTGACGAGGAGGTCCGAGCGGAGCTGCTGTCGGACCTGGTTCGCGCACGGGCCCGCGTCGGCGCTTTCACGGAGGCCCGTCGGCTCTGCAGCGACGAGCCCGAGCTTCGCGTACAGGCCCTCGGCAGCGCGGCCCTGGCCGTCGCCCATACCGAGGCCGGGGACGACGAGGGTGCGCGGACGCCCGCCGAGGACGTGGGCGGGGAGGCCACAGCCCTGGTGCTGGCCCACGTCGCCGGAGCCATGCTGAGCTCCGGGCGCAGGGCAGCCGCAGGCCGTTTGCTCGCGGCCGTCGACCAGGAAATGCGCCCCGGTCCGTTGCTGACGGACGTGGTCAGGGCACTCGCGCAGGCCGGCGAGACCGGCCGTGCCAAGGCGGCCGCCCTGCTGCACGAGAACAGGCAGGAACGGGACCGGGCACTAGAGGCAGCCGTAGTGGCCTGCGCGACGGCGGGCGATCCCGAGGGCGCGGCAGCGCTCGCCCAGGGCATCGAGGATGCGGAAGCCGGTGCAGCGGCGCTCTGGGGCCTGGTCACCGGACTGGTGAAGACAGGCGCCGTCGAACGGGCCGAAGAGCTCGCCCAGCGCATCGAGCAGCCGGAGTACCGGGTTCTCGCGGTGTGCGACGTGGTACGGGCGCTGACGGACAGCGGGGAATACAACCGGGCCGAGGCCCTCGCACGAGGGGAGACACACATCGGCGTCGACGACGACCCGATGGCCGTGGTGGTCGAGGCGCTGGCCCGTTCAGGAGACGTCTCCCGTGCCCGTGAACTGGTCGGCTCGGTCAAGTTCAACGCCGGATACTTCGCCCTGGTGCGGGGCGTCGTGGCCACGGCGACGGACCCGGAGTCCATGGGGAAGGCCGCCGAGGTGGTCGCCGAGGTCGAGTCCGAACTGCGGGCGCACGGCGGCCCACCGCTCCTGGACGCCGTCCACGCTGCGAAGATGCTGGCCGAAGCCGGACACATCACCGCGGCACGGCGGCTGCTGGACGGTGTCGAGGACCGCGTCCTTCCGGCTCCCGGACACGACTCGGACCCCGACGATGTGGGCCCACAGATCTGGGCGGGCGTGGCAGCCGAAGCCCTGGCGTGGGCAGGGGAGGTCGACCGCGCAGAGAGGCTGACGGACCGTATGGCGACCTCCCATGTCGTGTTCCTGGCGCAGAGCGCGCTCGTCGACAGGCTCGGGGAAGCCGGGGAGTTCGAGCGGGCCGAAGCCGTGGCGGAGCGCGCGGATCCCGGAGCTCGCGATCTCCTGTGGTGCGACATCGCCGGAAAGGCCATGGCCGCCGGTGACACGGCGAGAGCCGAATCGCTGGCCGGGAAGGTGGCCGCACCGACCGACCGGGTACGGGTCTGGGCCCGGATCGCGGCGGCCTTCGCCCGGTCCGGTGACCATGAGCGGGGGATGGAGGCTCTCAGGGAAGCACTGTCGCACTACGAGCCGGTACCGGAGGCGTCGTGGGGCATCGACGACGTGCTGCGCGCGTTCCTCCTGCTGGGACAGGAGGAAGCGGGCGAGAAGCTGTTCGCCGACATCACCGACAGACCCGAACCCGTGCCCGCCTTCTTCGACGGGATCGCTCGCGTCCTGGTGGAGGCGGGACAGACCGAGCGCGCGCAGGAATGGATCGCGGGTCTGGCCGGCGGGCGCGGCGGCGGGCTTCGTCAGCTCTCGCTGGCCACGGCACTGCTCGAAGCCGGTCACATCGACCGGGCCGAGGACGTGGTCCGCAGCCTCTGGTCCCCCGACGGGGAGCCGAGTCAGGAGGAGACGCGGGCCTGGGTTGCCCTCGCTCCCGTGGTCGAGGCCGCCCGTGGGCGCCTGCTTGCCGCGCGGGCGATGCGGCACGAGAGGCTGCTGGACACCCTGCCGGCCGTGGTCCGGATCGAACCCCGCGCCATCCCGCTGGTGATCGAGGCTCTGCGCGGGCCGGCGGCGAGCGCCGAGCCGGACCCTACTGAGGCCCGTACTTCCGACCCGTCCTAGACGACACCGCCCCGAGCACCCCCCGCGGCACCAGCTTCGCCGCGCCCATCAGCGCCTTGTAGCGCGGGTCCGGGATCGACACCGTCTTCCCGCGCGCCAGGTCGTGCAGTGCCGCCGCCACCAGCTTGTCCGCGTCGAGCCACATCCATGCCGGGATGTTGTCCGTGCCCATGCCGGCCCGCTCGTGGAACTCGGTGCGCACGAAGCCGGGGCACAGCGCCATCAGCCGTACGCCGCTGCCGGCCAGGTCGCGCGCGGCGCCCTGGGTGAACTGCACGACCCAGGCCTTGGACGCGCCGTAGGTGCCCCGCGGGACGAACGCGGCCACCGACGCGACGTTCACGACGCCGCCGCGGCCGCGCTCCCGCATGGCCTCCGTCGCCGCGGACGTCAGCCGCAGCACCGCCTCGCAGTGCACCTTGAGCATCCGCAGCTCGTCGGGCATGGGCACGTCGAGATAGCGGCCCTTGTTGCCGAATCCGGCGTTGTTGACCAGCAGGTCGACGGGGTTCTTGCGGTCGCCCAGCCGGCCGGCCACCGACTCGATGCCCTTGTCCTCGGCGAGGTCGGCCGTCAGCACCTCCGCCTCGATGCCGTGCCGGTCGTGCAGCTCGGTCGCCTGCTCCCGGAGTCGCTTGGTGTCGCGGGCCACCAGCACCAGGTTGTGCCCGTCCGCCGCCAGTCGCCGCGCGAACGCGGCCCCGATGCCTGCCGTCGATCCCGTAATCAGAGCCGTTGTCATGGCAGCAGGTTAGTGACCTGGACCATGTGCATCCGCTTGCCTGCGGGGGTCCCGCCGGTGAAGGGTCGGTGCAGACCCGCGCGGCGAGCGGCCCGTGAGGGCCGAGCGGCGAGCAGCCGTCAGACCCCGTGCTTCTCCGCGTACTCCCTCGCCAGCCTCAGGGACTCCGGGTGCAGCGCCTCACCCGCCGGCAGCAGCCGCGGCAGCAGCGTCCGCTCGGTGGTCACCGCCCGGAACTGGAGGGCCACGGTCACCTCGTGCCCCGGCCGGTGCACGATCTCCACAAGGTCGCCGGCCTGAATCTCGCCGGGCTCGATCACCCGCAGATACGCCCCGGGCGCGCCCCGCTGCGTGAACCGCTTCACCCACTGCTTCTCACCCAGATGGCTCTGGAACGTGCGGCACGGGATCCGGCCGCAGGTGACCTCCAGCACCACCTCGAGCCCGACGCGCCAGCGCTCGCCGATCCGCGCGCCCGACACGTCGAGACCCTGTGTCGTGAGGTTCTCGCCGAACGACCCGTCGGGCAGCGTCCGGCCCAGCTCGCGTTCCCACGCGTCCATGTCCTCGCGCGCCATCGCGTAGACCGCCTGGTCGTCGCCGCCGTGGTGCTCCAGCTTGCACACCGCGTCCCCGGCCAGCCCGCTCCCGCCGACGCCCTTGGGCCCGGGCGCCGAGACCCGCACCGGCCCGTCCACCGGCCGCTTGTCGATTCCGGTCACACCCTCCGGGTTGTCCGTGTACGGCACGGGCTTGGCGTGGCCCAGATTCACAGACAGAAGCTCCATGCCCGCACGGTAGGGGAACCGGGCCCAAAGCGTCGACGCATTATTCGGAGCGGCTTCAAAGGGTCGCTTATCCTCGAAGGGTGATCGAAGCCCGTCATCTCCGTGTCCTGCGCGCCGTCGCGGCCACCGGCTCCTTCTCCGCCGCGGGCCGCGAACTGGGGTGCACCCAGCCCGCCGTCAGTCAGCAGATGAAGGCCCTGGAAGCCTCCGTCGGCACACCTCTGCTGATCCGTACGGGACGCGAGATGCGCCTGACCCAGGCCGGTGAGGCGCTGGTGCGGCACGCCGCCGGGATCCTCGCCGGGCTCACGGCCGCGGAGGAGGAGGTCGCCGCCATCGCCGGGCTGCGCGCGGGCCGGGTCCGGCTCGTCTCCTTCCCCAGCGGCAGCTCCACGCTCGTGCCGACGGCCCTCGCCGCCCTGCGCGACGCGCACCCCGGCACCCGGGTCTTCCTGGAGGAGGCCGAACCGCCCGCGTCCGTCGGCATGCTGCGCGAGGGTGACTGCGACGTGGCGCTCGCCTTCCGCTACGAGGGGGCGGCGGGCGCCGAGGAGTGGGACGACCTGGTCGTACGGCCGCTGCTGACGGACCGGCTCGTCGCGCTCGTTCCGGAGCGGCACCGGCTCGCGGGCGCACAGTCCGTCGCGATCGGCGAACTCGCGCGGGAGCCGTGGATCGCGGGCTGCCCGCGCTGCCGCGGCCAGCTCGTCGAGGTGTGCGCGGCGGCCGGCTTCACCCCGCGCATCGACTTCGCGACCGACGACTACCCGGCGGTCGCCGGCCTGGTCGGCGCCGGTCTGGGCGTGGCCGTGCTGCCCCAGCTGGCCATCGAGTCCGTACGGCCCCGGGGAGTTCGGACCGTGACGCTGGAACCGGCGGTGCGCCGGGAGATCGTCGCGCTCACCCTGCCCGACCTCGCACAGGTCCCGGCGGTGGCGGCGACGCTCGGCCAACTGGCACGGGCCGCCCGCCGCTAGCCACAGCGCAGGCGCCGGCCGCGGCGCAGGTGCGTCCAATCACAGCGCAGGCGCGTCAAAAACCGACGGCACGCGTGCGCGTGCCTGCCTCGCAGAAACGTTCCTTCAATTGTTCGACGCGGCGTGCCCGCCCGATGCCGACGCCGACACCAGCCGGTTGCGCGCCCGTCCCATCAGCTCTTCGCGCTCGTCCTCGGTCAGCCCGCCCCACACGCCGTACGGTTCCCGCACCGCCAGCGCGTGGGCGGCGCACTCGGCACGCACAGGGCACCTCATGCAGACCTCTTTGGCCGAGTTCTCGCGAGCACTCCGAGCCGCACCGCGCTCGCCCTCCGGATGGAAGAAGAGCGAGCTGTCCACCCCGCGACAGGCGGCCAGCAGCTGCCAGTCCCACAGGTCCGCGTTCGGTCCGGGAAGGCGGGAGAAATCTGCCATTACGTGACCCCTTGTAGCCGTTCTGGGCGGATCTGGTGTCCACGACCGTACAACTACGATCTAAGGAGATGAAAATATGACTCATTGCGAATCTAGCTCCAGACACTGGCAAAGCGGAAGAAATGGGTCCGAACGGGGCATAGGTTGTGATGAAAGTTCGAGGGTCTGTTGCGCATGTCTGCACCGTGTCCGGACCCTCACGTAGAGTGCCGAAGATGTCAGCCGCCCCCGTAACTCTTTCGAGTGACCGTCGTTGAGAGTGCGAGGCGGTTGACGGAACAAGCGCTCGGGCAGGCGTCCGAGACGGTCGACCGCACAGGTGACGATTTCGTACCAGCCTGGAGGCTCAAGGTGACGCGCATCAGCTGCGGAGGGCGGCCATGACTTCCGTCCTCGTCTGCGACGACTCCCCGCTTGCCCGAGAGGCGCTCCGCCGCGCGGTCGCGACCGTGCCCGGCGTAGAGCGCGTGACGACGGCGGCCAACGGCGAGGAAGTCCTCCGCCGCTGGGGGGCCGACCGCTCGGACCTGATTCTGATGGACGTACGCATGCCCGGCCTGGGCGGCGTCGAGACGGTCCGGCGGCTGCTGTCCGCCGACCCCGGTGCGCGCATCATCATGCTCACCGTCGCCGAGGACCTGGACGGTGTGGCCCTCGCGGTCGCCGCCGGTGCCCGCGGCTATCTGCACAAGGACGCCTCCCGCGCGGAGCTCCGCGCGACGGTGACACAGGCGCTGGCCGACCCGACCTGGCGGCTCGCCCCGCGCCGGCTGCGCTCGGCCGAGATGGGCGCCGCGCCGACGCTCACGGCGCGTGAGATCCAGGTTCTCGAAGGCATGAGCCACGGCCGCTCGAACGCCGAGATCGGCCGCGAGCTGTTCCTCTCCGAGGACACCGTCAAGACGCACGCCCGGCGCCTGTTCAAGAAGCTCGGCGCCTCGGACCGGGCCCACGCCGTGGCGCTCGGCTTCCGGTGGGGTCTGGTGCGCTAGGGGATGTCCGCAAAGTCCCGCCCGCCCCGCGACGCCCGGCACGCCCTCCCGCCGCACCGGCCGAACACCCGCGTACAACCGGTACGCGGGCGTCCGCCCGGCCCGCCGAGAGCACGCACCGGATGCCGCAGGGCCCGCCCTCCGGGCGGACGACGGGACTTCACGGACACCCCCTAGGGCCTGTCCTTCGGATCGGGCCGGCTTCGACGCGCGGGCTCCTGCCGGGGCCGCGGAGCGGGGGCACGCGGATGCCCCCGCGCGAGCCGTACCCGCGGGTGCCGTGGCCGGCGGCCGACGACAACCCCGGAGGGGACCCGCCCGGGCGGGGACGAGGGCGCGGTGGGGTGCACGCGAGAACCCACGGCCCCCGGACGATCCGAACGACAGGTCCCAGCGGTCGCAGTGGGGGCACGGAAAGCCAGGTCGGCGGGGGTGGACCCGGGGTCCGCCGGGAGCCCGCTGCTCGTTTCGCCGCGGATGCCGCATCCTTGAGGGTGTGGAGTTCCTCGGGGACGAGTCGGTCGAGCGGAAGGGGAGGGCGCAGGGGATGAGTTCCGGCGCACCTGCTCATAACGCTTCGGTGCACAACAACGGGCGCGGTGCCACGGACCCGGCGGCCGCAAGGCACCATGGACCGATGCGCGACGACGAGGCGGTCAATGCCCAAGGGGCGATCGGCGCGCTCGTCCACCGCGCCGTCGACGGGGACGAGCAGGCCACGCACGACCTGCTCGCCCATGTCCACCCCCTGGCCCTGCGCTACTGCCGCACCCGTCTGTCCCGCCTCCCGGGCGACGCCCGGCACTTCGTGGAGGATCTCGCCCAGGAGGTCTGCGTGGCGGTGCTCCTCGCACTGCCCCGCTACCGGGACACCGGGCGCCCCTTCGAGGCGTTCGTCTTCGCCATCGCCGCCCACAAGGTCGCCGACCTCCAGCGCGCGGCGATGCGCCACCCCGGCTCGACGGCCGTCCCCTCCGACGAGATGCCGGAACGGCCCGACGACTCCCTGGGACCGGAAGAGCGCGCCCTGCTCAGCAGCGACGCGGAATGGGCCAAGAAACTGCTGGCCAACCTGCCCGAGAACCAGCGGGAGCTGCTGCTGCTGCGGATCGCGGTGGGCCTCACGGCCGAGGAGACGGGTCAGATGTTGGGAATGTCACCCGGCGCGGTCCGGGTGGCGCAGCACAGGGCGCTGAGCCGGCTGCGGGCGCTGGCCGAGCAGTAGCCCTCGGGAACAACCCCCTTTGTTGAACAGGCAGTGCGCTGATTCCGTACGAACATACGAAGCCCGGAGCCAGGCGGAACCGTGGAATGAGACAGCTGCGCTTCCCGTTAGCATGGACATCCGCACCGATCAAGGCCATTTGGGGAAGGTGTCATGACTGCCAACGTCGACGGAGTGCCCGGTAAATTCGCGACACTCGGGCTGACCTACGACGACGTGCTGCTGCTGCCGGGTGCATCGGAAGTGCTCCCCAACGCGGTCGACACCTCGTCCCGCATCTCCCGCAACGTGCGGGTCAACATCCCGCTGCTGTCCGCCGCCATGGACAAGGTCACCGAGTCGCGCATGGCGATCGCCATGGCCCGACAGGGCGGCGTCGGCGTCCTGCACCGCAACCTCTCCATCGAGGACCAGGTCAACCAGGTCGACCTGGTGAAGCGGTCCGAGTCCGGGATGGTCACCGACCCGATCACGGTGCACCCGGACGCGACGCTCGGCGAGGCCGACGCCCTGTGCGCGAAGTTCCGCATCAGCGGCGTCCCCGTCACCGACGGCAACGGCAAGCTGCTCGGCATCGTCACCAACCGTGACATGGCCTTCGAGACCGACCGCTCCCGTCAGGTGCGCGAGGTCATGACCCCCATGCCCCTGGTGACCGGCAAGGTCGGCATCTCCGGCCCCGACGCCATGGAGCTGCTGCGCCGCCACAAGATCGAGAAGCTTCCGCTGGTCGACGACGCGGGTGTCCTCAAGGGCCTCATCACGGTCAAGGACTTCGTCAAGGCCGAGCAGTACCCCAACGCGGCCAAGGACGCCGAGGGCCGTCTCCTCGTGGGCGCCGCCGTGGGCGCCAGCCCCGAGGCCCTGGAGCGGGCCCAGGCGCTCGCCGCCGCCGGTGTGGACTTCCTGGTCGTCGACACCTCGCACGGCCACAACAGCAACGCCCTGAGCTGGATGTCGAAGATCAAGTCGAGCGTCGGCGTCGACGTGATCGGCGGCAACGTCGCCACGCGCGACGGCGCCCAGGCGCTGATCGACGCGGGTGTCGACGGCATCAAGGTGGGTGTCGGTCCCGGCTCGATCTGTACCACCCGGGTGGTCGCCGGTATCGGTGTCCCGCAGGTCACCGCCATCTACGAGGCGTCCCTCGCCGCCCGTCCGGCCGGCGTGCCGCTGATCGGTGACGGCGGTCTGCAGTACTCGGGCGACATCGGCAAGGCGCTCGCCGCGGGCGCCGACACGGTCATGCTGGGCAGCCTGCTCGCCGGCTGTGAGGAGTCCCCGGGCGAGCTGCAGTTCATCAACGGCAAGCAGTTCAAGTCGTACCGCGGCATGGGCTCGCTCGGCGCGATGCAGTCCCGCGGCCAGGCCAAGTCGTATTCCAAGGACCGCTACTTCCAGGCCGAGGTCGGCTCCGACGACAAGCTCGTGCCCGAGGGCATCGAGGGCCAGGTGCCCTACCGCGGCCCGCTGGCCAACGTGCTGCACCAGCTCGTCGGTGGTCTGCGCCAGACGATGGGCTATGTGGGCGCCGCCTCCATCGACGAGATGGAGACCAAGGGCCGCTTCGTCCGGATCACCTCCGCGGGTCTCAAGGAGAGCCACCCGCACGACATCCAGATGACGGTCGAGGCGCCCAACTACAGCCGTAGTAAGTAGTCCCCAGGCCTGCCGAGGGCGGTTCCGGAGCATCCGGGGCCGCCCTCTCCATGCCCGTCGGCGATACTGGAAGACGCTGAAACGCAAAGGGAAAGGCCACCAACGTGACTGAGATCGAGATCGGGCGCGGCAAGCGCGGCCGCCGGGCGTACGCCTTCGACGACATCGCCGTCGTCCCCAGCCGCCGTACGCGGGACCCGAAGGAGGTCTCGATCGCCTGGCAGATCGACGCCTACCGCTTCGAGCTGCCGTTCCTGGCCGCCCCCATGGACTCGGTCGTCTCCCCGGCCACCGCCATCCGCATCGGCGAACTCGGCGGCCTCGGCGTGCTGAACCTCGAGGGTCTGTGGACGCGCTACGAGGACCCGCAGCCGCTGCTCGACGAGATCGCCGAGCTGCCCGCCGAGGCGGCGACCCGGCGCCTCCAGGAGATCTACGCCGCGCCCATCAAGGAAGAGCTGATCGGCGCGCGGATCAAGGAGGTGCGCGACTCGGGCGTGGTCACGGCCGCGGCGCTCTCCCCGCAGCGCACGGCCCAGTTCTCCAAGGCCGTCGTCGACGCGGGCGTGGACATCTTCGTCATCCGCGGTACGACGGTCTCGGCGGAGCACGTCTCCGGTTCGCACGAGCCGCTGAACCTGAAGCAGTTCATCTACGAGCTGGACGTCCCGGTGATCGTCGGCGGCTGCGCCACGTACACCGCGGCCCTGCACCTGATGCGCACCGGCGCGGCGGGCGTGCTGGTCGGCTTCGGTGGCGGCGCCGCGCACACCACGCGCAACGTGCTGGGCATCCAGGTCCCGATGGCGACGGCGGTCGCCGACGTGGCCGCGGCCCGCCGCGACTACATGGACGAGTCCGGCGGCCGGTACGTGCACGTGATCGCGGACGGCGGTGTCGGCTGGTCCGGCGACCTCCCCAAGGCGATCGCCTGCGGCGCCGACGCGGTCATGATGGGCTCCCCGCTCGCCCGCGCGACCGACGGGCCGGGCAAAGGCCACCACTGGGGCATGGAGGCCGTGAACGAGGAGCTGCCGCGCGGCCAGAAGGTCGACCTCGGCACGGTCGGCACGATCGAGGAGATCCTCACGGGCCCGTCCCACACCCCCGACGGTTCGATGAACCTCTTCGGCGCACTGCGGCGGGCGATGGCCACGACCGGGTACAGCGAGCTGAAGGAGTTCCAGCGGGTCGAGGTGACGGTGGCGGACTCGCAGCACCGGCGGTAGTCGGTAGCCCCCAGGACGAGGAAGGGCCTGGTCACTCATGTGAGTGATCAGGCCCTTCTGCGTGCCCAACTGGCCCTGGCGGGGCGCGTGTTGGCGTATGGGGGCGCGCGGTTGCCTTCGGGCCGGATGGCACGGTGGAGGGCGGTTCCGAGGCACTAGTGTCCGTGATCGGCGCCCCAGGTTCTTCTGGGTGCCCCCTTCCAAGGACACGGTTCCGGACCCCGGCCCCTCGGGGCCCGGCCCGATTCCGACGTGCTGCCTACCGGGCCAATGGGTGGCGTCGTGGAAGGGGGCGCTCATGGGACGCCACCGCAAGCCCACCCGCTGGGACCGACTCCGTCTTCGGATGGTGCAGTGCCGGAGGAGGTGGATCTTGCGACTTTTCGGATGGTGAGCGGCCGCCCCCAAAGAACCTAGGGGCGGACACTCCGTGATCCATCCAGGAGCCTGCCGCAGTGGCCGCTGCGGTGGGCTCCGCCGTCTCCCAAGGTACTGGCGGCGGGGTGCCCCGCGCCACCAGCCCAGGGGGCTCAGCGCCCCCACGCGCCCCTCTTCACAACCGATGCGCCGCCCCCGTGGGCGCGGCCCCCCGGGTGTCCAGCAGCAGCTGTGCCTTCACCGACAGGCCTTGCAGGTCGTACGTGCGGTGCTGCTGGAGGAGGATGGTCAGGTCCGCGTCGGCGACCGCCTCGTAGAGGGAGTCCGCGCGGGGGACGGGGCGGTCCAGGACGCTCCAGGCGGGGACGTACGGGTCGTGGTAGCTGACCGACGCGCCCAGTTCCATCAGGCGCAGGGCGATCTCCTGGGCGGGCGTGCCGTGCAGGTCGGCGAGGTCGGGCTTGTAGGTGACGCCCAGGAGCAGCACGCGGGCGCCGCGGGCCGACTTGCCGTGCTCGTTGAGGAGCGTGGCCGCGCGTTGGACGGCGTAGCCGGGCATCCGGCTGTTGACCTGCTGGGCCAGTTCCACCATGCGCAGGGTGCGGCCGCCGTGGGCGGTCAGGTCCTGCGGGACGGCGTGGCCGCCGACGCCGGGGCCGGGGCGGAAGGCCTGGAAGCCGAACGGCTTGGTCTCCGCGCAGCGGACGACGTCCCACAGGTCGACGCCCAGGTCGTGGCAGAGGACGGCCATCTCGTTGACGAGGGCGATGTTGACGTGCCGGTAGTTGGTCTCCAGGAGCTGCACGGTCTCCGCCTCGCGGGGTCCACGCGCGCGTACCACCTTGTCGGTGAGCCGTCCGTAGAAGGCGGCGGCCGACTCCGTGCAGGCCGGGGTGAGGCCGCCGATGACCTTGGGGGTGTTGGCGGGCGTGAAGTCGCGGTTGCCGGGGTCGACGCGGTTGGGGGAGTAGGCGAGGTGGAAGTCGCGGCCCGCGCGCAGACCCGATCCCTCCTCGAGGAGGGGGCGCAGGAATTCCTCTGTCGTCCCTGGGTACACAGGGGACTCCAGGATCACAGTGGTGTGCGGGCGCAGGTGCGCGGCCAGGGTGCGGGCGGCCGCCTCCAGCTGGCTCAGGTCGAGTCCGCCGTCCGCGCCCCGCGGGGTCGTCGCGCAGATGACCGCCGTGCGCACCCGGCCGAGCTCGGTGGCGTTCGTGGCCGGCCGGAAGCCCCCCGAGAGCATCCGGCGCTGTTCGGCGGCGCTGAGGGAGCCGTCCTCGGGGCCGGTCCGATAGCCGATGGTGGCGACGCCTGCGGCGACGGCGGCCTGCGCCAGAGGCAGGCCGTACGGGCCGAGTCCGATGACGGCGAGATCTGCGGGCATGGCGTGGCCGTCCTTCCCGATAGCCGAAGTGGGACAGGTGCGCAAGCCCTGTGGACAGGACGGGCGAGCGCAATGTCAGACTAGGAGTAAATATGACCGATATGCGGGATTGCTCGCCCGAGTTTCGGTGAGTGTCCCGTGGACGTTGTCCACAGGCTGATGGCCCGTGGTGGCTGAAGTAGGGCAACACGGTCAGAATTTGGGCATGGGATACGGACGGGGTCTCACCCGACGGGTGCGGCCGGCGCGACCGAGGCGGCACCAGCCGTCGCGATGAGCGGGAGGCAGCGGTGAGGACAGCGACACTCGGGCCGGCGCAACGCGCCGAGTCACTCGCATCTATGGCCGAGCGCGAGCTGGACGTGCTGGTGGTGGGCGCAGGCGTGGTCGGTGCGGGCACCGCCCTCGACGCCGCGACCAGAGGCCTGTCCACGGGACTGGTCGAGGCGCGTGACTGGGCGTCGGGCACCTCCAGCCGGTCCAGCAAGCTGATCCACGGCGGCCTGCGCTATCTGGAGATGCTCGACTTCGCGCTCGTCCGGGAGGCCCTGAAGGAGCGCGGCCTGCTGCTGGAGCGGCTCGCCCCGCATCTGGTGAAGCCCGTGCCGTTCCTGTACCCCTTGCAGCACAAGGGCTGGGAGCGCCTTTACGCCGGGTCGGGCGTCGCGATGTACGACGCCATGTCCATGGCCCGGGGTCATGGCCGCGGCCTGCCCACGCACCGCCATCTGACCCGCTCTCACGCCCTGCGCGTGGCGCCCTGCTTGAAGAAGGACGCGCTGGTCGGGGCGCTGCAGTACTACGACGCCCAGATGGACGACGCCCGCTACGTGGCGACCCTGGTGCGCACGGCGGTGGCCTACGGCGCGCAGGCCGCCAACCGCGCCCGTGTGACGGGCTTCCTGCGCGAGGGCGAGCGGGTCGTCGGCGCGAAGGTGCAGGACGTGGAGGGCGGCGGCGAGTACGAGATCCGCGCCAAACAGGTCGTCAACGCGACCGGCGTGTGGACGGACGACACCCAGGCGATGGTCGGGGAGCGCGGCCAGTTCCACGTCAGGGCGTCCAAGGGCATCCATCTGGTCGTACCGCGCGACCGGATCCACTCCACGACCGGGCTGATCCTGCGCACGGAGAAGTCCGTGCTGTTCGTCATCCCCTGGGGCCGGCACTGGATCGTCGGCACCACGGACACCGACTGGGATCTCGACAAGGCCCACCCGGCCGCGTCCAGCGCGGACATCGACTACCTGCTGGAACATGTGAACTCGGTGCTCGCGGTGCCGCTCACCAGGGATGACGTCCAGGGTGTGTACGCGGGCCTGCGGCCGCTGCTCGCGGGCGAGTCGGACGCCACCAGCAAGTTGTCGCGCGAGCACACGGTGGCGCATCCGGTGCCCGGGCTCGTCGTCGTGGCGGGCGGCAAGTACACGACCTACCGGGTCATGGCCAAGGACGCGGTGGACGCGGCGGTGCACGGGCTGGACATGCGTGTCGCCGAGTGCGTCACCGAGGACGTGCCGCTGCTGGGCGCCGAGGGCTACCGGGCGCTGTGGAACGCGCGGGCGCGGATCGCCGCCCGGACCGGACTCCATGTGGTGCGGGTGGAACACCTGCTGAACCGGTACGGCACGCTGGCCGAGGAACTCCTCGCGCTCATCGCCGAGGACCCGTCCCTGGGCGAGCCCCTGCCGGCGGCCGACGACTATCTGCGCGCCGAGATCGTCTACGCGGCCTCGCACGAGGGGGCGCGGCATCTGGACGACGTGCTGACCCGGCGGACGCGCATCTCCATCGAGACCTTCGACCGGGGCACGCGCAGTGCACGGGACGCCGCCGAGCTGATGGCGCAGGTCCTCGGCTGGGACAAGGACCAGATCGAGCGTGAGGTGCAGCACTACGAGAAGCGGGTGGAGGCCGAGCGGGAGTCTCAGCGCCAGCCGGACGACCTGACGGCGGACGCGGCGCGGCTGGGGGCGCCGGACATCGTGCCGCTCTAGGCGGCTGTTCCCGCGAACCGGGCGCGCGTTCGACACCACCCGAACGAGTGTCAGAAGCCGGGATCTCTGTTCGGAGCCCGGTCGTTCTACGAGGTGCGGGGGCAGAACTCGGCTGCGAGCACCGCGGGTTCGAGACCGGGATCCGCTATCGCGTCCGTGTTCACGCGGAAGGTGAGGGCACGCCGGCCGTCGACGGTGGCTGCGGTGCGCACGTAGCTGCCGGATATGTGCCCGTTGTGTCCCCACACCGTCGTGCCGCACGGCAGTTTCTCGGGGAACAGGCCCATGCCGTACGCGCCGTGTGCGGCACGGGTGTCGAGCATCTCGCGCAGCCAGTGTGGGGGCAGCAGCCGCCCGCCGAGCAGGGCCGAGTAGAAGCGGTCCAGATCGGCGAGCGTGGACACCAACTCGCCCGCGGCGCCGGCCACCCGCGGGTCGAGATCGGTGACGTCGGTTCCGTCGGCGGCGTAGGCGCGGGCGTGCGGAGAGGGCAGCGAGGAGCGGGATCCGGGGAAGGAGGTGCCCGTCAGACGCAGGGGAGTGATGATGCGGCGCTCGGCCTCGGTGGCGTACGAGCGGCCGGTGACCTGCTGGACGACCAGACCGAGCAGGACGTAGTTGGTGTTCGAGTAGGAGAAGCGGCCGCGTTCGGCCGGGGGGTGGGTGAGTGCGATGCGTACGGCCTGACGGGGTGTGACGGGTGCGGTTCCGCCGGTGTCCCTGGTGTAGTCGTACAGGCCGCTGGTGTGGGTGAGCAGGGAGCGCAGGGTCAGCGCGCGGCCGTCGTTGCCCGTTCCCCGCACCAGGCCCGGCAGGTGCTGCTCCAGGGTGTCGGACAGTGACAGCCGGTGCTCGGCGGCCAGTTGCAGCACGACCGTCGCGATGAACGTCTTCGTGACGCTGCCGGCGCGGAAATGGTCCGACCGGGCGATTCCCTGCCCGGCGTGGGCATAGCGGGTGGTTGCCCCCTCCCGGGCGAGCAGGGCCGCGGCCGGTGCCCTGCCCTGGGTCACCAGCAGCGGGAGCACCGCGTCCGTCGGCGGAGCCGAGAGAGCCGACGAGTCGGCCGGAAGCAGGCCGAGGAGGGCCACGGACACCGGCAGGGCCAGCAAGGTCCGAAAGGACGGCACGCGGGCTCCTCCCTGGTCGGGGCGTCGGGGGCCCATCATGCAAGGTGGCGCGCCGGGCGCCGCGCCCGGGTTCCGGGCGGGCGGGGCCGAGGGGGCGTTTCCCCAGGGGGCCCCTGGGGCGCTGGGCACTTGTCGGGTGAGAGACAATGGAGGCTCTGTCAGGGCGGGTTGTATGAGGGGACGCATGTCGGAGGCGGAGCGGGCGGGCACATCTCGTCAGGACACTCGTCAGGACAACAGGGAGCGTCTCCTCGCGGGGCGTTACCGGCTGGGCGAGGTGCTCGGCCGCGGTGGCATGGGCACGGTGTGGCGAGCCCAGGACGAGACCCTGGGGCGGACGGTCGCCGTCAAGGAGCTGCGGTTCCCGTCGAACATCGACGAGGAGGAGAAGCGGCGGCTGATCACGCGGACGCTGCGCGAGGCCAAGGCGATCGCGCGGATCCGCAACAACAGCGCCGTGACGGTCTTCGACGTGGTCCAGGAGGACGACCGGCCCTGGATCGTGATGGAGCTCGTCGAGGGCAAGTCCCTCGCCGAGGTCATCCGGGAGGACGGCCTCCTCGAACCGAAGCGGGCCGCCGAGGTCGGGCTCGCCGTCCTGGACGTGCTGCGCTCCGCGCACCGCGAGGGCATCCTGCACCGCGACGTGAAGCCGTCGAACGTGCTGATCGCCGAGGACGGCCGGGTCGTGCTCACGGACTTCGGCATCGCCCAGGTCGAGGGCGACCCGTCCATCACCTCGACCGGCATGCTCGTCGGCGCGCCCTCCTACATCTCCCCGGAGCGGGCGCGCGGGCACAAGCCGGGCCCGGCGGCCGACCTGTGGTCGCTCGGCGGGCTGCTGTACGCGGCGGTGGAGGGCACGCCGCCGTACGACAAGGGGTCGGCCATAGCGACTCTCACGGCGGTGATGACCGAGCCGTTGGAGGAGCCGAAGAACGCGGGCCCGCTGAAGGACGTCATCTATGGGCTGCTCACCAAGGATCCCGCCCAGCGGCTCGACGACGCGGGCGCCCGGGCGATGCTGAACTCCGTCATCCACGCCCCCGCGCCGGCCGAGCCGGAGCCGATGGACGCGACGAAGGTCGTGCCGCTGCCGGCGCAGCCGGACAAGTCCTCGCGCAAGGGGAGTCCGGCGGCCTCCGGGAGCAAGCGGAGCGAGGAGCCCGGCGAGCGGCTGCGCGGGGCGCTGCGTTCCGTGCGCAAGGCCGCCGTGGGGACGGCCGGGGCGTCGGCCGCGTCCCGGACCCGGTCCGAGGAGGGCACGGCCTCTTCCGGACCGGAGGGTGCGAAGGCCGGGGCCGGGGACGCGGGTGCCTCCGGTTCGACGTCGGGTTCGGCGTCGGGTTCGGCGTCGGCCTCGGGGGCGGCTGCCAGTGCCGGGGCCGGTGCGCAGGGGGCGAAGGCGACGTCCGAGGGCCGGAGTTCGGGGTGGCCCGTCATGCCTCGGCCGGACCTGCCGCCGAGGCCCGCGCCCAGGGCGCCCCTGACCGACGTGGTGCCGCGGCGCACCATGGTGATCATCGCGGCGGTCGTGGTGCTCGCCGTGATCGGCACGGTGCTCGCCATCGCGCTCAGCGGAGACGACAAGGGTTCGAAGAAGTCGGCCGGAGGGAACGGCGGCAAGTCCGTCGCCACAGCGCCCAGCAGCGCCGACACCAAGGGCGACGAGAGCGACGGCACGCGCACCGACAGCGCGGCGACGCAGCCCACGCCGTCGGCGCCCGCCTCGAACGGCACGCCCGGTGACCGGGCGAGCGAGTCCTCCACCGGCGGCAAGGGCACCACCGCGGTGTCGACGCACCAGGGCAGCCAGGGGTACTCGATCGGTCTGCCCAAGGGGTGGAAGTACGGGTCCACGGGCGCCGCGGGCGACCGGTTCACGGGGCCCAACGGGCAGAAGCTGCTCATCGCCTGGACCTCCACGCCCAAGGGCGACCCGGTGGCGGACTGGAAGAGTCAGGAGCGCTACATGCAGCGCGCGCAGTACAAGAAGATCCGAATAGAGCAGGTGGACTACCGCGGCTGGAACACGGCCGACTGGGAGTTCACCTACGTGGAGAGCGGCACCAAGTACCGGACCATCGACCGGGGTTTTGTCGTCGACGACCGGCAGGGCTACGCGCTGATGTACACGGCGAAAGCGGCCGGCTGGGGCGATGAGCTGCGCAGGGAGACCTGGCGGACGCTGACCAAGACCTTCGAACCCAAGTCCTGAGCATGAGCGGCCCCGGGTTTGGGGAGTGAGATCTGGCATCCCCACATTGCGGGTTGCCTGCGGCACGTATCGTAAATGTTTGCGGACCGTGCGCAGCCGGAACGGACCGTGGGGCGAACGGATGTGACCGACCAGGCTGCCGGGGGAGGCATCGTGGACGACTATGCGGGACGGGTGCTCGCCGACCGCTACCGCCTGCCGCTGCCGCCGTCCGACGAGTACGAACTCACCGAGTCCCGGGCCTTCGACACCTACAGCGGACAGGAAGTCCTGGTCAGGGCAGTGCCGTTGCCGGAGGTGGTCGAGGCTGAGGTCCTCGACGCGGAGGGGCTGCCCGACGGCTTCACGGCCCGTGACGGTGGGGCGCGCAGGCCCGGCGCCCGTGCGGGCATCCGGCGGCCCACGGACCCGGTCGTACGGCGCGCGGTCGAGGCCGCGCAGGCCGCGGCGGCCATCCCCGACCATCCCCGGCTCGACCAGGTCTTCGACGTGTTCGCCGAGGGCGGCTCGCTGTGGATCGTCAGTGAGCTGGTGGCCGCGCGTCCGCTGGCGGCGCTGCTCGCCGAGAAGCCGCTGACGCCGTACCGGGCGGCCGAGGTGGCCTCCGACGTCCTCATGGCGCTGCGGGTGCTGCACGCGCACGGCTGGGTGCACCGGAACATCACCGCGCGGACGGTCCTCGTCTGCGACGACGGCCGGGTGATGCTGACCGGACTGGCGGTGGGCGCTGCGGAGGAAGCGCTGTGCGGGTACGACCCCGTTCCGGCTCCGGCCCTCGGCGAGCCCGGCCAGGAGACCGGTGGCGCCGGGACGGCCGAGGGCGCCGGCGGTCCGGGCGGTGCCGCAGGCTCAGGAGGCGTCGGCGGACCGGGTGTCGCCGGTGTACCGGGCGGCGGTGGCGCGGGTGATCCCGAGGCCGCGCGGCGGGCCGCCATAGAGGCTCGGGAGGCGCGGGGACTGCCGCCGGTCGGAGCCAACGCGGGGAGCGGGGTCTCGCCCCTGCCGGCCCGCAGGAGCGAGGACGACAGCGCGGACCCGCGGGCCGCGCGAGCCGGGGCGATCGCGGCCTACCGGGCGGGTGCCCGGGCCGCGGCCCGGGTCCATGAGACGCAGCAGAACGGCCGGGCGGCACTGCCCGGCGCCCGGCCCGCCCCGGACGGCGGACCCGGGCCCCACGTCAACGGCTCGGCGCAGTCGCCGTACGTCCCCGGGCAGAGCACCGGACCCGGTGGGACCGCGCCGGGGCGGATAGCCGACCCCTACGGCGTGAGCGGTGCCCCCCGGACGACCGCCTGGCACGGCGCCACGCCCCGCGGCGGAACGGGCGGCGCACCCTCACCGGGGCAGGAGCAGACGGCGCTGCCCCCGGCCCCGGAGCCCGCCGCCTCCAGCGAGCCCACCCGGTGGGACGACCTGGTCGCCCACACCCCCGCGCCCCGGCGCGGCCCGGCCACGGCGCTGGCCGCCGAGCGGGCGCGGCAGGCGCGGATGGCCGTGGTGGGCCCCGTGACGGAGCGCTGGGCGCCGGAGCAGGCCGGGCCCGTGCACGAGAACTGGCAGTTGGCCGCGCCGATCGGCCCCGCCACCGACCTGTGGGCGCTCGGCGCGCTGCTCTTCCGGGCCGTACAGGGACATGCGCCCTACCCGGAGGAGTCGACGGCCGAGCTGGTGCAGATGGTGTGCGCGGAACCGCCCGCGTACGCCGAGGAGTGCGGGCCGCTCCGGCCGGTCGTGGAGTCGCTGCTGCGTCAGGACCCGACCGAGCGTCTCGACTTCGAGGAGCTGCGCGGCTGGCTGCGCTCGCTGGTGCGCTCGGCGCCCGAGCCGGAGGCCGGTGTGCATGTCGTCGCGGCGCCGCCCGTCGACGCGAGCCGGCTGCCCGTCGTACGGCGCCGGGGCGAGCTCGTGCGCAGGCGGCGGGCCGGACTGCCCGCGCACCACGGGCGGCACAAGCGGGCCAAGAAGGAGTCCCGGTCGCCGCACCGCCTCGGCCGCACCCTGCTCCTGCTCGTCCTGCTCGTGATGGCCGCGGCGATCGCCTACGCCATGCTCTTCATGCCCAAGTCGCAGACGGACGGCGCGCAGGGCACGGACCGCACCGGTGCCGCCGGTGAGGTCAGCCAGGCGCCCGAGCCGGAGGCCAGCGGAGAGCCCCGGCCCGACCGGGCGTCGCCCGAGCCGGAGAAGAGTCCGTCGACATCGGCCGGTTCCACGCAGACGCAGACCACCGGCCCGGAGGTCGCCGACGGCTTCACCCTGCGCAAGGACTCGGCGGGCTTCCAGGTCGCCGTCGCCAAGGGCTGGGACCGCACGCCGCGGGGCGGGAGCGGCCAGGTCGTCTACGCCAAGGGCGACTTCGAGCTCATCGTCGTACCGGGCCGGGACAGCGCGTCGGAGTACGGCAGCGATCCGATGGTCTACCAGCGGGAGAAGGAGCGCGAGTTGCAGCCCTACCGCGACTCCAGCTGGGCCACCTCCACCGGGCTGAAGACGATCGAGGTGGGCGGGCGGACCATGGCCGAGGGGCAGTTCACCTGGAGCGGCGACGACGGGGGCGAGCTGTATGTGCGCAACCTGGCGATACTGGTCGACGGGCGGTACCACGTGGTTCAGGTGCGCGGACCGGAGTCGGAGCGGGACGAGGTGACGCGGCTGTACGAGCAGGCGGCGGCGACGTACAAGGCGACGAAATGACCTTCTGACGTGACGGCCGTGCACCGGCGTTCACCTCACCGTTCCCTCCTGTCCCAGGCGGCGACAACCGTCACAGTGCGGTCACCGTGGTACCCCGCTTGTTCCCTGGGGAAGGGCGGGTCCTTACGCTGACCCTGTCAAGACCATTGCGGGGCAACGTGAATCAGATGCAGGGCCTGCTCGTCGCGGGCCGCTACCGGCTCGCCGACTCCATCGGCAGTGGCGGCATGGGCCGGGTATGGCGAGCACATGATGAGGTGCTGCACCGGTCCGTCGCCATCAAGGAGCTGACGGCCGCCCTCTACGTCTCCGAGAGCGAGCAGGCCATCCTGCTGGCGCGCACCCGGGCCGAGGCCAGGGCCGCCGCGCGGATCAACCACTCCGCGGTCGTCACGGTGCACGACGTGCTGGAGCACGACGGCCGCCCGTGGATCGTGATGGAGCTGGTCGAGGGCCGCTCCCTGGCCGACGCGGTCAAGGAGGAGGGGCGCGTCGAGCCGCGCGAGGCGGCGCGCATCGGCATGTGGGTGCTGCGGGCCCTGCGCGCCGCGCACACCGCCGGCGTCCTGCACCGCGACGTCAAACCGGGCAACGTCCTCCTGGCCCGGGACGGTCGTGTCCTGCTCACCGACTTCGGCATCGCCCAGATCGAGGGCGACACCACCATCACCCGGACCGGAGAGGTCGTCGGCTCGGTCGACTACCTGGCGCCCGAGCGCGTGCGCGGCCACGACCCGGGCCCCTCCTCCGACCTGTGGGCGCTCGGCGCGACGCTCTACACGGCGGTCGAGGGCCGCTCGCCGTTCCGCCGCACCACCCCGCTGACCACCATGCAGGCCGTGGTCGAGGAGGAGGCCGCCGAGCTTCAGCACGCGGATGCGCTCACGCCGGTCATCACCGCCCTGCTGCGCAAGGATCCGGCCACCCGGCCCGACGCGTCCGAGGCCGAGCAGATGCTCGCCGAGGCGGCGGAGGGGCGGCGGCCGAGCGGGGCGCAGGCGTATGTGCCGACGCAGTACGGGGGACCGTCGGGACCGTCGCCGTACCGGGACGCGCACAGCGGCACGGGCACGTCCGGCACGAACCCTTCCGGCACGTACCCGTCCGGCACGGGAACGTCCGCCTCTTCCGGCATGTACCCGTCCGGCACGGGTACGTCCGCTACCGGCTCGGGTTCGCACACCGGGACGCCGCTCCCGCCGCTGGCCGGGACGCCCGCCGGCGGGACGCCGACGACCGGTGCCGCCACGGCCGGCACCGCGGCAGCCGGGGCCTTCGCCACCGGGCACGGGACGCCCGATCCCACCCTGGTCGGCCCGATGGCGGCGGGTCCGCAGCCGGCCGGTCCGGGCCGGCGCCGCCGGCTTCGCACCCTCGCCCTCGTGGTCGCTCTCGCGGCCATCATCGGCGGAGGCACCGCGGTGGTGCTCCAGCAGTGGAACGAGAGCCGGCAGGCGTCGGGCTCCGCATCCGGTACGACCCGCACGGAGCGGCCCGGGGGCTCGGTGCCCGACGGCTGGACGCGCCGCGACGACCCCGTGGGTTTCAGCCTCTACCTGCCCAAGGGCTGGAAGCGTCAGACCTTCGGCCCGCAGGGCGAGCTCAAGCAGATCGACTACACGCCCGACGGCGGCCGGCACTTCGTCCGGATCGCCGTGGACACCTCCCCGGACTTCGCCGACCCCTACGCCCACCAGCTCGACCTGGAACAGCAGTTGCAGCGGCTGGTCCACTACAAGCGCGTGAAGCTGGAACGCAACGTCTACCGTGACCGGGACGGCGCGCTGTGGGAGTACACCTGGACCGCGCAGGCGAAGGACACCAAGTTCCCCGGTCCGCGCCGGGCCATCGAGGAGACGTACGTCGCCCGCGACGGCACCGAGTACGCGCTCTACATGTCGGCGCCCGCGCAGGACTGGGCGAAGGCGCGCAAGCAGTTCACGGCGCTGTTGCAGGGCTGGCACGAGAAGACCCCCTGACGCGGGAGCCCCTGACCGCCCCTGACCCAGGGCCGTGTGTTTCGGCCACCCGTCGGCCGCTGCCCCGGAGCCCGTCCCTCCGTTGGGGCATGATTGCCGCATGGGGACCGAGGGGCACAACATGCGTGTCATCGCGGGCCGTTACCGGCTCGAGGCGAGGCTCGGGCGCGGTGGCATGGGCGTGGTCTGGCGGGCGACCGACCAGCTGCTCGGCCGGGGCGTGGCCGTCAAGGAACTCCCCTTCGACGAGACGCTCTCCGCGGCGGAAGCGCGTCGGCAGCGGGACCGTACGCTGCGCGAGGCGCGGGCCGTCGCCCAGCTCAGCCATCCGCACATCATCGTCGTCCACGACGTCGTCGAGGACGACGAACGCCCGTACATCGTCATGGAGTTGATCGAGGGCGGCTCGCTCGCCGACCGGCTCGCCACCGAAGGCCCGGTCGACGCCGCCGAGGCCGCACGGATCGGCATCGCCCTGCTCGGCGCGCTGCGCGCCGCGCACGCGGCCGGGGTGCTGCACCGCGACCTCAAGCCCGACAACGTGCTGCTGGAGGACGGTACCGACCGGGTCGTCCTCACCGACTTCGGCATCGCCCAGGTCGCGGGCGCCCCGACGCTCACCGAGAACGGCTCTTTCGTCGGCTCGCCCGAATACACCGCGCCCGAGCGGATGTCGGGAGTCAGGACCGGGCCCGAGTCCGACCTGTGGTCGCTGGGCGCGCTGCTGTGCGCGGCCCTCAGCGGCGAGTCGCCGTTCCACCGCGACTCGCTGGGCGGCGTGCTGCACGCGGTCGTCGTCGGCGACATACGCCCGCCCGCGCAGGCCGGCCCGCTCCTGCCCGTCGTGCACGGCCTGCTGGAGCGCGACCCGGACCGGCGGCTGGACGCGGACCGGGCGGAGCGGATGCTGCGGGCGTTCCGCGAGACGGGCAGTACGCCACAGGCTCCGCCGCCCGGGTACGCGCCGACGGTGCGGGACGCCTCGTACGGACGGCCGCAGGACGGCGCCGATCGGCAACCGCCTAGGCCGCCGATGCCGCCGATGGACCTGCCCGGCCCGGACCAGCGGTACGAGCAGGTGCTCCGGCAGCCCACGCGCCGGGTGCTGGTGGCCGCGCTGCTGGTCGCCGCGATGGCCGGGGCCGGAGTGTCGGCGGCGGCGCTGCTCATGGACGAGGGCGGCGGGGACGGTGGCCGTACGCCGAAGAGCTCGGCGCCGAGGACGCCGTCGGCCGGCCCGTCGTCCCACGGGACGCGCACGCCCAGCACCTCCGTGGCCACCAGCGCCACCACGACCGCCGCCCCCTCACGCTCGCCCTGACGTGGGGTGCAGCCGATGAGCCACGTACCGGACAAAGGGGAGATAGCGCTCGGATCACGTCACGGGTCTGTGACCGGGACGCGTCCGTGCTGGATGCGCAAGCGCTTGGCGCGATAGGGATGACCTCATGAGCAGCAACGGGGGAGCCCGATCCGGGTCCGACGAGCCAACGAGTTTCGCTCTGCAACCACCGAACCCACCGGCGCCGGTACCAGGGAACCCGTACGCGACGCCCACCCGGGTCGTGTCCACCGAGGCCGTGCCGCCCCAGTCGGCGGCAGCGGTCCAGGATCCCGGAGCCGGGCGGCTCATCGCCGGACGTTACCGGCTGATCGCCAAGCTCGGGCACGGCGGCATGGGCACGGTGTGGCGCGCGAAGGACGAGACCGTGGACCGGGAAGTCGCCGTCAAGGAACCCCGCGTCCCGGAGCACCTTCCCGAACGCGAACGTGCCAACGCCTTCGAGCGGATGCGCCGCGAGGCACGTGCCGCGGCCCGGCTCGACCACCCGGCGGTGGTCGACGTCCACGACGTCGCGGTCGTGGAGGGACAGCCGTGGATCGTGATGGAGCTCGTGCGGGGCCGTTCTCTGGGCGACGCCCTCCAGGAGGGCACCCTGTCCGCGCGCGAGGCGGCCAGGATCGGCCTGGAGGTGCTCGGCGCGCTGGAGGCCGCGCACGCGGCGGGCATCCTGCACCGCGACGTGAAACCGGACAACGTGCTGCTCGGCCGCTATGACCGGGTCGTCCTCACCGACTTCGGCATCGCACAGATCGAGGGCGAGACCAGCCTGACCGACACCGGCGGCTTCGTCGGCTCGCCCGAGTACATCGCGCCTGAGCGGGTGCTGGGCCAGCGCCCGGGCCCGGCCAGCGACCTGTGGTCCCTCGGCGTGGTGCTGTACGCGGCGACGGAGGGCGTGTCGCCGTTCCGCCGCAGCAACACGCCGGCCACGCTCCAGTCCGTCCTCAACGCCATGCCCGCGCCGCCCGCCTCCGCCCAGGGCCCGCTCGCCGAGGCCATCACCGGCCTGCTGCACAAGGACCCGGCCCGCCGCCCGGACGCCGCCCGGGTGCGTGCCCTGCTGGAGGCCGCCGCGAACCCGCCGGCCGTCCAGGCGACGCAGGTCGTCCCCATGACGGGCGGTCAGGACCGAAGACTCCGGCTCGGCCGCAAGGGGTGGGCCGGACTCGGTGCGGCGGTCGTCGCGGCGGCGGTGACGGCGTACCTGGTGCTCGCGAACCCGTTCGCCGGGCCGCTGCCCGAGGGCTGGACGACACGCCAGGAGAAGGACCTCGCCGCGTCGCTGGCCGTCCCCGGCGACTACCAGCGGACCCTGCCCGACCGGCAGTCGGACCAGGACCACTGGGTCAGGTACACCGACTGGAGCGGCAGCATCTGGATCGGTCTGACGCTCGACAAGAAGTCGGAGGACACCGGCCGCGCCATCGCCGGCTCCGCGGCCGCCGAGATGTACGACGACGACACCGGGTTCAAGGACACCGGCAACTACGGCCTGGACATGCCCGAGAACCCGAAGACGGCTCCCAAGGACACCACCTACAGGGGGAAGAAGGCCGCCGAGAACACCCTCGAGTACTTCACCGACGACACCGAGAACCCCCGTCCCCGCGAGCTCAGGATCTTCTACTACCGGACCTCCGGCGGCGACATGTACAAGCTCACCGTCAGCTACCCGGGCAAGGGCGACTTCACCAAGCGCGGGCGAGAGGTGGCCGACACGGCGATCGCGAACCTGGACATCGACGGGACCTGAACCGGCGTCCCGCCACGGCCTCGCGTCGACAAGGTGCCGCCCCGCGGGGTACTGATGGGGCATGAGCAACGACGGGGGCGGGACGGGCGCCCAGGGCCGGTCGGTCGGTGGGCGGTACCGGCTGATCGAGCGCATCGGCTCCGGCGGGGCGGGCACCGTCTGGCGGGCCTACGACGAGCTCGTGCAGCGGGAAGTCGCCGTCAAGCAGCCCCGGTTGCCGGGCGACCCGGGCGACCCGGAGGACGACGGCCACCGGCGTGCGGCCCACCGGCTCTACCGCGAGGCCCGCGCCGCCGCCCGCGTCGACCATCCCGCCGCCGTCACCATCCACGACGTGGTCGTCGAGCCGGAGCCGCAGCCGGACGCCCGAGCCGGGCGGGCCGAACGTCCCGGCCGGCTCGGACGCGACGGGCTGGACGCGGTCGACGCGGTGCTCGACGGACTCCCCTGGATCGTCATGGAGTGGGTGCCGGGCGAGTCCCTGCACGAGGTGCTGCGGCGGGGCCCGGTCGAGGCGCGCGAAGCCGCCCGGATCGGCCTCGCCGTCCTCGGTGCCCTGCGGGCCGCGCACTCCGTCGGCATCGTGCACCGGGACGTGAAACCGGCCAATGTGCTGCTCGGCCCGCACCAACGGGTCGTCGTCACGGACTTCGGCACCGCCCACGTGCAAGGCGAGGAGTCGCTCACGGCCGGCGCGGAGTTCGCCGGCTCGCTGGAGTTCGTCGCACCCGAGCGGATGTCGGGCCGCATCGCCGGGCCCGCCTCCGACCTGTGGTCCCTGGGCGTCCTGCTGTACGCGGCCGTCGAGGGGGCGTCCCCCTTCCGCCGGGACACGCCGGAGGCCACGCTCGCCGCGATCCTCGCCCCCGAGCCGCCCGAACCGAAGCAGGCCGGACCGCTCGGGCCGCTGATCGCGCGGCTGCTGGTGCGGGACCCCGAACAGCGGCCGGACGCCGAGGAGGTCGCGAAGGCGCTGGAGGCGGTGACCGGGCGGTGGCCGACGGCGGAGATACCGAAGACGGCGAAGGAGACACCGAAGGCGGCGGAGGAGACACCGGAGGCGGCAAAGGAGACACCGCAGAGGACTCAGGATGCCGCGTACATAGGTGGGCAGTCGGTGGACGCACCCCCCAAGCGCCAGAGCCTCCTGCGCCCCGGCCCCCTCGCCCTGATGAGCGCACTGCTCGCCGGCGGCATGGGCGCCGCCGCCCGCCTGGGCGACACCAGCGGCACGGAGACCGCCGAGGCGACGGAGACCTGGACCCCGCACCGCGATCCGGACCTGGCGGCCGTACTCCATCTCCCGAGCCGCTACCGCGAACTCGACCGGACCGGCAGCGTCACCGACCAGCCCCGCACGGTGCTCTACGGCGACGAACAGGGCGGCACCGTCCAGATCCGCCTCCTCCTCTGGGACCGGGCCCCGGGCTCCCCGATGGACCAGGTCCGGAACGCACCCGTCGTGCGGGGGGACACGCAGTACTCCCGCACCAGCGTCCAGGGTTACGAGGCCGCCCTCGCCGACACCACCTACCACCTGGACGAGGACCCCAGACGGGTCATGCGGGTGCTGGTCCGCACCGACGACGACCGCATGTACGAACTGCGCGTCGACATGCCCAAGGGCACGCCCGAGGAGAACGAGGGCACCACGGTGTTCGAGGGGGCCCGGGACCGGCTCCGGATCGTAAAAGGCTGAATCACACCAACTGGTCACCGCACAACGGCCTGATCAGGGCGTTCGTTGCCAGCAGCCACTGGCGCCTTGTGTGCACTCGGTGAAGCCGTATTACCGACGGGTACCCAAAGACTCCGCCGGGGCATACCCTGCGGCTCATGACGGACGCGCACGCCCCGGAGAAGACCGGCACGGCACTGGCCGGCACGAACCCCCTCGCCCCCGCCCCGGAGGGCGCCCGCACCGCCGCCGACGTGGTCACCCCCGAGCTGGTCGCCCAGCTCACCAAGGGCGTGGCCGGCTCCGGCCGGACCGCCAACCACACGCCGTTCACCGGCGAGAAGCTGGCGGACCTCCCCGAGTCGACGCCCGAGGACGTGGCGAGGGCCTTCGAACTGGCCCGCGCCGCCCAGGCCGTGTGGGCACAGACCCCGGTGCGGCAGCGCGCGGCCGTCCTGCTGCGCTTCCACGACCTGGTGCTGGAACGCCAGGCCGAGGTGCTCGACCTGATCCAGCTGGAGACCGGCAAGGCCCGGCTGCACGCCCACGAGGAGGTCCAGGCCGTCGCGGTCGCCGCCCGCCACTACGGCCGCAAGGCCCCCGCCTATCTCCGCCCGAAGCGGCACGCCGGTGCCATGCCGACCCTCACCAAGGTCATCGAACGGCGTCACCCGCGCGGTGTCGTCGGCCAGATCGCGCCGTGGAACTACCCGCTGGAGCTGTCGGTCGGCGACGCGCTCCCCGCCTTCGTCGCGGGCAACGCGGTCGTCATGAAGCCCGACACGGAGACCTGCCTGACCGCCCTGTGGGCCCGTGACCTGTTGATCGAGGCCGGACTGCCCGCCGATGTCTTCCAGGTCGTGCTCGGCGACGGCCCGGTCGTCGGTCCGGAGGTCGTCCGGCACGCCGACTACGTCTCCTTCACCGGCTCCACCCGCACCGGCCGCGAGGTCGCCCAGGGCGCCGCCGCCCGGCTGGTCGGCGTCTCCCTCGAACTCGGCGGCAAGAACGCCATGCTGGTGCTGGAGGACGCCGACATCGAGAAGGCCGCGGCCGGCGCGGTCCGTGCCTGCTTCTCCTCGGCGGGCCAGCTGTGCATCTCCATCGAGCGGCTCTTCGTCCACGAGTCGATCGCGGACGCCTTCCTGGAGCGCTTCGCCGCCCGCACGAAGGCCATCCGCCTCGGCACGTCGCTGGCGTACGGCGCCGACATGGGCTCCCTGGTCGGCGAACGCCAGCTGGAGACCGTCACGCGGCACGTCGAGGAGGCGGTCGCCAAGGGCGCGAAGGTCGTCGCGGGCGGCGTGGCCCGACCGGACATCGGCCCGTACTTCTTCGAGCCCACGATCCTCGACGGGGTCGCCGCGGACATGTCCGTCTGCACGGAGGAGACGTTCGGCCCCGTCGTCTCGGTCTACCGCTTCACGAGCGAGGACGAGGCGATCGAGCGCGCCAACGCCACCGCGTACGGCCTGAACTCCTCGGTGTGGACGAAGAACGGCCGACGCGGCCAGGAGGTCGCCGCCCGTCTGCGCACCGGCACCGTCAACATCAACGAGGGGTACGCCCCCGCGTACGGCAGTGTCCAGTCGCCGATGGGCGGCATGAAGGACTCCGGCCTCGGCCGCCGCCACGGCGCCGAGGGCATCCTCAAGTACACCGAGGCCCAGACGGTCGCCCACCAGCGAGTCCTGCCGATGGCCCCCTCGCTGGGCATGGACGACGAGAAGTACGCCCAGTTCATGAGCAGGAGCCTGCGCCTGATGAAGGCGTTCCGGTTCCGGTGATGCAGCGAGGAGAGCACGTGCCTCAGGACGCTTACGACTACGACGTCATCGTGGTCGGCTCCGGCTTCGGCGGCTCGGTGACCGCCCTGCGCCTCACGGAGAAGGGCTACAAGGTCGGCGTCCTGGAGGCCGGCCGCCGCTTCACCCGTGAGTCCCTCCCGAAGAACTCCTGGGACCTCAAGAACTACCTCTGGGCGCCGAAATTCGGCATGTACGGCATCCAGCGCATCCACCTGCTGGGCAACGTCATGGTCCTGGCCGGAGCGGGCGTCGGCGGCGGCTCCCTCAACTACGCCAACACCCTCTACGTCCCGCCGAAGCCGTTCTTCGAGGACCCGCAGTGGCGGGACATCACGGACTGGCAGGAGGAGCTCAAGCCGTACTACGACCAGGCCCGGCGCATGCTCGGCGTCCGGCTCAACCCGACCATGACCCCGTCCGACGTGCACCTGAAGGCCGCCGCGGAACGCATGGGCTGCGGCGACTCCTTCCACCTCGCACCGGTCGGCGTCTTCTTCGGCGACGGCGAGGACGCGGACGGCACGGCGAAGGCGAAGCCGGGTCAGGAGGTGCCCGACCCCTACTTCGGCGGGGCGGGCCCGGCCCGCAGGGCCTGCGCGGAGTGCGGCGAGTGCATGACCGGCTGCCGCCACGGCGCGAAGAACACCCTCAACGAGAACTACCTGTACCTCGCCGAGAAGGCCGGCGCGGTCGTCCACCCCCTGACGACGGTCGTCTCGGTCACCGACGACTCGCGCGGCGGGTACGCGGTCGCCACCCTGCCCACCGACAACCGCCGCAAGGCCAAGGGCCGGACCTACCGGGCCCGCCAGGTCGTCCTTGCCGCCGGCACCTACGGCACCCAGACGCTGCTGCACCGCATGAAGGCCGGCGGCCAACTGCCGCGCATATCGGACAAGCTGGGCGGGCTGACCCGCACCAACTCCGAGGCCCTGGTCGGCGCCCAGACCGACGACCGGCGCTACCGCAAGGCGCACGGCGCGCCGAAGGCCGACTTCACGCGGGGCGTGGCCATCACGTCCTCGATCCACCCGGACGAGAACACCCACATCGAGCCCGTCCGCTACGGCAAAGGCTCCAACTCGATGGGCAGCCTGTCGATCCTCCAGGTCCCGTACGCCGGGAGCGACTCGGGCACCTCACGGGTCCTGGGCTTCCTCGCCCACGCGGCGAAACACCCCTTGCTGGTGCTGCGCTCCCTGTCCAACCGCCGCTGGTCGGAGCGGACCATCATCGGCCTGGTGATGCAGTCGCTGGACAACTCCCTGACGACGTACCTCAAACCGTCGGGCGTCGGCCGCGGCCTGCTCACCGCCCGCCAGGGCCACGGCGCGCCCAACCCGAAGCAGATCAAGGCGGCCACGGAGAGTGCGTCGGCACTCGCCGCCGAGATCAACGGCTTCGCCGGCTCGAACGTCGGCGAACTGATGGGCACCCCGCTCACGGCCCACTTCCTGGGGGGCTGCCCGATCGGTGACTCCCGCGAGACCGGCGTGATCGACCCGTACCACCGCCTCTACGGCCACCCGGGCATCTCGGTGGTCGACGGCGCCGCCGTCTCCGCCAACCTGGGCGTCAACCCGTCCCTCACCATCACCGCCCAGGCCGAGCGGGCCATGTCGTTCTGGCCCAACAAGGGCGAGCCGGACCCGCGACCCCGGCAGGGCGCGGCCTACGAGCGTCTCCAGCCGGTCGAGCCGAAGTCCCCGGCGGTCCCGGCGGAGGCGTTCGGCGCGCTGCGGCTGCCGTTCCTGGGCATGCCCGCCGTACCGCCGAAGAACTGACCGGCAGCGGACAGCAGAAGAGGGACCTGCGCCCCCCTCCGAGCGCAGGTCCCTCTTCCGCTGGTGCAACGGCCTGCCGGCCGCTGTGGCTTACGCCTGGACGCCGGCCTTGCGACGACGCACGACGAAGATCGCGCCGGCACCGGCGACGACCGCGGCACCGCCGACGAGGCTGATCATCGGCAGGGCGGAGCTGGAGCCGGTCTCGGCGAGGCTGCCGGTGACCTCCGGCGTGTTGCCGCTGGGCTTCTCGTCGGTGACGGGCGCCTTGCCGCCTTCGGTCGGCTTGGTGCCACCGGTGTCCGTGCCGGCCGCGACGATCTGGAACTTGTACGACACGTCGCCGAAGCCGGTGCACTCGTCGTCGTCGTCGCCGTAGATCGTCGCGCCGAGCGAGAAGCCGGCGCCGACCGGGGCGGACGGCTTGACGTTGAGGCGCAGCGGGATGTTGACCTGGTAGTCGGGCTTCAGCTCGTCGGTGTAGCCGACGTAGCCGACCGCGTAGCCGCCCTCGTTGAGGTCGACCCAGATCTTGTCCTGGGGGTCCCAGGCCTGGAGCTGGACCTGCTTGCTGGAGAACAGCTCCTCGCCGTTCTTGTCGGGGGAGGCCCCGGCGAAGAAGTCGAGGTCGTTGAGCGTGGAGTCGGAGTTGTTGACCACGTTCAGCGAGAACTTGTGCCAGCCGCTGCCCGCCGCGATCTTGCCGGGCAGACCGGAGATGCTGACGTCGACCTTGGTGTCCTCGCACACGGAGGGCTCGGGGTCGGGGGACTCCGACTCCTCGGGCTCGGAGGCGCTCGGCGCCGGGGAGGACTCGCTGGTGGAGGGGCTCGGGGACGTGGACGTGCTCGGCGCCGGGGAGGACTCGCTGGTGGACGGGCTCGGGGACGTGGACGTCTCGGGAGCGGACTCGCTGGTGGAGGGGCTCGGGGACGTGGACGTCTCGGGAGCGGACTCGGTCACGGACGTGCTCGGCGACGGCGACGTTTCGTCAGTCGCGTACGCGGCCGGTGCCGCGAGCAGTGCGACCGGGGCTATGACCGCCGTTGCGGCCGCTGCTGCCATGGCGCGGCGAAGCTTCATGAAGACCTCGGAGAGTCCGGGCGTACCGCAGGATGCGGTACGAACGTTGGGGGAGGCCTCCGCGTGTGGGGCGCGGGAGTGCCCTTGGTTCGGCAGGTTTGATCCGTGACACCTGTGAATGGTTGTGCTGGCATTCACAGAATTTTTATGTGGGCTGAGTCACACTCAAGACCTTCTTGTGAAGGCGCCGCCCACCCGCTTAGATCTTGACTTCGTGTCTGAAACGCCGTCCGACGATGAGCCGTCGGCCTCGGAGCTCCCCGACGACGTCTGGGAGCAGTTCATCCGCGACGCCGAGCGGAACAGCCATGCCTCAGCCCCGAAGGAGCCGTCCGCACGGGCGCGCATGGTGACGGAGCGGCTGAGGCAGCAGGAGGCCCGGGGCGAGTCGCCTCCCGGGTGGCGAACGGGCCCCGCCTGGCAGGAGATGAACGGCCGGACGGCGCGGCGCCGCAAGCTGTGGGCCGTCCTCGGTGTGCCCGTCGCCGTCGCCGTCGCGCTGGTGGCGCTGAAACCGTCGCTGCTGCCCGGCGACCCCTTCGGCACGGACGAGTCGTCGGCCGCTGCCTCACCGCTGCCCGACGAGACCGCGGCCCCCAGTGCCGCGCCCGGGGCGTCGGACCCCGAAATGCCCACCCTGGACAAGCCGTTCGCCGGCTCCCCGGCGCTGCGCTGGGCCGACGGCGAGGCCGGCATCGTGCTGCCCGAGGCCAAAGCCGTCGGACCGGTCCCGAAGGACCGTGTGGAGCAGGCACTGAAGCTGACGAAGAAGCTGCTGGTGGGCGCCAACCTCGACCCGAAGGCGGTGCGCGGCGCCCGTCCCGAGGCCGCGCTCTCCGTGCTCGACCCCAAGCAACCCGACGTCCTCGACGACCTCGGCATCGCCCTGCGCTCACCGAGCAGGAAGCACGACCCGGTGACGCTGTTCAGCCGCTTCGACCCCGACGAGGTACGTCCGGTCGGCGACGTGATCAAGACCCGTGGCCGCATGACCTTCGAGAAGGGATCGCACGGGGGCGTCGCCGTGCGCGCCGACTACACCTTCGTCTACCCCGTCGTACGGGCCGACGGCCCCACCGAGGTCACCCGCACCATCGTGCGCCGGGTGCTCGAGGCCGAACTCGCCGACCCCGCGCGGTACCAGGTCACCGAGGGCCGGCTGCTGCTCCTGGAGTACGACCAGGAGATCGGCAACTCCTCCTGCGACGTCTACGACGGCTATCTGCACCCGGAGTTCCCGTCGAGCCGGCCCACGGGCGCGGCGCCGAGCGGGCCGACGACGGATCCGTACGACCGGAGCAAGGACATCGACCGCGACCCGGACGAGTGCGGGACGGTCTCGCGCACCTGACGGCCTTCGGGGCGACGGCGCGCCCCGGGCCGACTGCCGGCGCAGAGCGAAAGGCCCCGCGGAGTGGAGCCGCGGGGCCTTTCTTCTCGTCAGCACCGACGTCAGGGCAGCGCCGGTGCCTGGAAGCGGCGCCGGGGGGTGCGCCGCTGGTCTGTACCTCTGGCAATGGGGCAATGCGGGTGCCCGCGGGGGGACTTGGGCTGTCTACGCATCGTGCTGGATGAACGCGGCGCCCGCAACCTTTCGATCCAGCCTTGTGCATTTTTGCAAGGTCCGCCGGTCGGCCCCGGGCGTCCCCGGAGCCGACCGTTCTCTTGGGTGACCGGGCTGCTGTCCCCTGCCGTCCGGTCACTTCCCTGGAGCGAGGTCCCACGACGCACGGCACGATCCGTACGTCTCATCGCTCCAGCGAGCCACGCGTGGTTTCTCTCGGGCCCGCGCCTGGCTGGCACGGACACCGGGACCAACGAAGCGGCCCGCGGGACGGTCACGCGCCGTACGGGTGAGAAGGGGGCGCACGTCTGTCCCGGGAACGTCTTTCCTGGGAGGTCTTTCCCGGGAGGTCTTTCCTGGGTACGGGGTTTCAGATCCGGCCCCGGCACAGCTCCAGGAGGGTCATCGCGAGGGCGGTGCCCGGCTTGCCCAGCGCCTCCCGGTAGCGGCCGAGGACCTCCATCTCGCGGGAGAGGTTCACGCGCCGGCCGCCGGAGGAGATCCGGGCCTCCTGGATGACGGCGGAGACCGCCGCCCGTTCCTGGATCAGGCCGATGATCCGGTCGTCCAGCGCGTCGATGCGCTCACGCGCGCCGCTGATCACGCCGGCGGCCTCGGGGGTACGGGCACCGGTCACGTCGGTGGCGTTCATGGGGGCTCCTTGTCGTCGAGGGGTGCCCCGGAGCGGCACGGCCCGGACGACGGCAGACGCCCCGGGCCTTGTCGGCCCGGGGCGCCTGGGAAGTCGCTTGTCAGTTGCTCAAGCAGCACGACCATGGCAGCCGGCGGGCCGGGTGCCATAGGTAAAGACGAACGTCTGGTGCTGGAGCATGGGGCAAGTATGCCCCGCTCCCCGGGGGCGTCCAACCCGGTTCGCATCCTGAGACGGCCCCGGCTCCCGGCGCCCGGACGACGCCCCCCGGCACCCCGGTAGAATCGGGTGGCACAAGACCCCCGCCCCACCGCCGGAAGGCACCCTGTGTCATCAGCGACTCCCGCTGCCAGCGCCGCCGACACCGTCCTGGTCGTCGACTTCGGCGCGCAGTACGCCCAGCTCATCGCCCGTCGTGTCCGCGAGGCGCGGGTCTACAGCGAGATCGTGCCGAGCACCATGCCGGTCGCCGAGATGCTCGCCAAGAACCCCGCGGCGATCATCCTCTCCGGCGGCCCCTCGTCGGTCTACGAGGAAGGCGCCCCGCGCCTGGACCGCGCGCTCTTCGAGGCCGGCGTCCCCGTCTTCGGCATGTGCTACGGCTTCCAGCTGATGGCGCGCACCCTCGGCGGCACCGTCGACAACACCGGAGCCCGCGAGTACGGCCGCACCGACCTGCACGTCTCCAAGTCGTCCTCCACCCTCTTCGAGGGCACCCCCGCCGAGCAGGCCGTCTGGATGTCGCACGGCGACGCCTGCTCCGCCGCCCCCGAGGGCTTCTCCGTCACGGCCTCCACGGACGTCGTCCCGGTCGCCGCCTTCGAGAACGACGAGAAGAAGCTGTACGGCGTCCAGTACCACCCCGAGGTGATGCACTCCACGCACGGACAGCAGGTGCTGGAGCACTTCCTGTACCGGGGCGCGGGCCTGACCCCCTCCTGGACCACGGGCAGCGTCATCGAGGAGCAGGTCGCCGCCATCCGTGAGCAGGTCGGCGACAGGCGCGCCATCTGCGGGCTGTCCGGCGGCGTGGACTCCGCGGTCGCCGCGGCCCTCGTCCAGAAGGCCATCGGCTCCCAGCTGACCTGCGTGTACGTCGACCACGGCCTGATGCGCAAGGGCGAGACCGAGCAGGTCGAGAAGGACTTCGTCGCCGCGACCGGCGTGCAGCTGAAGGTCGTGGACGCGGAGGAGCGGTTCCTGTCTGCTCTGAAGGGGGTCTCCGACCCCGAGGAGAAGCGGAAGATCATCGGCCGCGAGTTCATCCGGGTCTTCGAGCAGGCCCAGGCCGAGATCATCGCGGACGAGGGCCCGGCGGTGGAGTTCCTCGTCCAGGGCACCCTCTACCCGGACGTGGTCGAGTCCGGCGGCGGCACCGGCACCGCCAACATCAAGTCCCACCACAACGTCGGCGGCCTCCCCGAGGACCTCGAGTTCCAGCTCATCGAGCCGCTGCGCAAGCTCTTCAAGGACGAGGTCCGCATGGTCGGCCAGGAGCTCGGCCTGCCGGACGAGATCGTCCAGCGCCAGCCCTTCCCCGGCCCCGGCCTCGGCATCCGGATCGTCGGCGAGGTCACCAAGGAGCGCCTGGACCTGCTGCGCGAGGCCGACGCCATCGCCCGCGAGGAGCTCACGGCGGCCGGCCTCGACCGGGACATCTGGCAGTGCCCGGTGGTCCTCCTCGCGGACGTCCGCAGCGTCGGCGTCCAGGGTGACGGCCGTACGTACGGCCACCCGATCGTCCTGCGGCCCGTCTCGTCCGAGGACGCGATGACCGCCGACTGGTCGCGGCTGCCGTACGACGTCCTCGCGAAGATCTCGACCCGGATCACCAACGAGGTGCGTGACGTCAACCGCGTCGTCCTCGACGTGACCTCGAAGCCGCCGGGGACGATCGAGTGGGAGTGACCCCTACGTGCGCTTGATCGTGCGCAGGGGCTCGCCGGGCGTCCAGATCTGGACGACGAGGAACTTGTCGTCCTCGACGTAGGTCCGTACGACCTCCGTGAGCTCGGTGCGGAAGAGGTGGAACGGCTCCGGCGGTTCCACCTCTTCGACGTACCGCGCCTTCGTCTCCACGTCGTCGATCTCGATCGCCCGCCCGCTGATCCGCACGTCGCCGCCGCCCATGCCCGTGCCCTCCCCGGGGTTCGCCTGGAGCGCGAAGCGCGGGTCGCGGCGCAGGTCGAGCGCCTTGAGCGAGTCCGGCATCATGCCGAGCCACAGCTCGCCGTTCAGGAAGCGCACCTCCAGGCCGCTGGTGCGGGGCGAGCCGTCCTTCCGGAGGGTGGCGAGGACGTGGTGGGTGTAGGCGCCGAAGCGCTTCTCGACGGTGTCGGCCATGTCCGGCTCGGTAGTGGCGAAAGCCGCCCAGTTCGCTGTCATGGGGAGAGTGTCGCGCCGAAATCCGACATCTTCTGTCGGCTATTCGTGGGGTCGTGGAGACCGGGGGCAAAAGGGACGCGCACGGGTGCGCACGGGGCGTTCGCCGGTGCGCTGGTCTCATCTTCACCAAACGGTTCTGTTCTTTCCGACCCGACCGGCGGTAGCTTCCGCCCCGTACGTAGAACCATCGCTGGAGGACCTATGCACGGGCCCACCCCGCCCCTGCCGTTGCCCACCGACCGGCTGCGGTTCGCGATGCCGCCCATGCACGAGTCGGTGGAGGACGAACGCCGGCACCGCAAGGAACGGCTCGCGGGCGCCCTGCGGATCTTCGGGCGGCTCGGCTACGAGGACGGCGTGTCCGGGCACATCACCGCCCGCGACCCCGAGTACACCGACTGCTTCTGGGTCAACCCGTTCGGGATGCCCTTCCGGCACGTCACCGTGAGCGACCTGGTGCTCGCCAACCAGGACGGCCAGGTCGTCGAGGGCGGCTACCACGTCAACCAGGCCGCCTTCACCGTGCACGCCCAGGTCCACGCCGCACGCCCCGACGTGGTCGCCGTCGCCCACTGCCACTCGGTGCACGGCCGGGCGCTCGCCGCCCTCGGCGAGCTGCTGGAGCCGATCACCCAGGAGAGCTGCGCCTTCTACGAGGACCACACCCTCTACGACGCCTACACCGGCGTCGCCGTCGACGCCGAGGAGGGGCGGCGCATCGCGGCCGCGCTCGGCTCCCGCAAGGCGCTCGTGCTGCGCAACCACGGGCTGCTGACCGTCGGAGACTCGGTGGACGCCGCCGCCTGGTGGTTCGTGTCGATGGAACGGTCCTGCCAGGTGCAGCTGACCGCGCAGGCCGCCGGGCGGCCGGTCCGCATCGACCACCGGATGGCGGTGGCGACGCGGGAGCAGTTGGGGGGCGACCTGGTTGCGTGGATCAACTACCAGCCGATGTGGCAGGAGGTCAGCCGGAGCGAGCCGGATCTGCTGAGCTGAGCTGAGTCGAGCTGAGTTGAGTCGAGCTGAGGTGAATTGGCGCGGCCCGTCCGTCAGAAGCCGCGGAGCACCACTGCCTTCGTCCTCGCGAACTCCTCGTCGGTGAGCACGCCCTCCCGGTACAGCTCGCCCAACTCGCGGAGGCGGCGCAGCAGTACGTCGTGGTGGTCGGCCGCGGGCGGTACGGCGCCGGCCGGGCGGGAGCCGTGCGCGCCGTCCTCGTGGTTCCCGGCCGCGGCGCGGGTGGACGGGTGCGGCAGCCGGGCGGTGACCGCCGTCGCCACCAGTGCGGTCAGCAGGTCGCGGCGGACGCTGCCCCACAGGTCCAGGGCGTACGGGTCCTTCTCCGGCGGCAGTTTCGAGAACACCGTCTCGCGGGTCACGAAACGCAGGAAGCCGTCCTCGTGACCGGAGTTCGGCAGCCACTCGACCCGCACCAGGTCGCCCAGGTCGATGACGCGCGGGCCGGTGGCGCGCTTGACCCGCTCGGAGGTGTCGGCCCAGTCGATCCGTACCCGGGTCCCGTCGAAGGAGACCGTCCCGTCGGACGAGCGCACCGACACCGGAACCGGCGGGCCCGGCAGCAGATAGGCCTTCGCCGGTTCCTTCGGGACCTGGTCGAGAAGCAGCGCGCGCCGGATCTCCTCGGCGACGTACTCGGCGACCCCCGTACGGTCGACGTCCACCGCCAGCCGGTACGGATCGGCCGCGTCCGGCAGCCGCCCGCCGGTCGCCTGGAGCAGCGGGTCGGCGCCCTCCCGGAGCCGCAACCGGAGCCGTCCGCGTTTGCGTTCCGCTTCGAGGACGACACCCGAGACCGCCTCCAGCGGCACGGCGATCTCTCCGTACGTCTGCCGGAACAGCGGCACCGAGCGGTGCAGACCGGGCGTGATCCGGACCGTAGTGCCGTCGAAGGCCCAGGTCCCGTCACGCTGGATGATCTCGGCCATAAGGGAATTCTCGCAGCCGGGTCAACTTGCCGCGCCGAACTTCACCCGTGTTGACCAGACCGGGCGGACGCGGACCAGGTGGTGAAGGGATAATCCGCTGTCGTCGCACGGGAGTTGTGCAGCGGTGTTTCCGGGGTCCGGAAGACCGACGGTGGTTGGGTCGCGGGAAGGCGGGCGTCGGGCGTGACGGTGCGCGAGGCGGGACAGGGTGGTGCGCCCGGGGGTGTGCGGGGTGGGATGCACGGCAGTGTGGACGGTGGTGTGCACGGCAGTGTGGACGGTGGTGTGCACGGCAGTGTGGACGGTGGTGTGCACGGAGGTGGGTGCGCCTGCGGGGACTGTCCGCACGGGGCGCGTGAGGGGCATCGGAGGGCCGTCGCCGCGTTTCTGCGCAGGCGCGACGAGTTCGCGGCCGGGCAGGGGCTGCCGGCCGCGGTGGCCCACTCCGCCTCGGCCTCCCGGCAGTGGGTCTCGGAGGAACTGGCGCAGTCCGCGGAACTCGTCGCCGAGCGCGGCCGGGCCGAGGGCCGGGCCTGGCTGGCCGGCCTCTGGCGCCGCACGGCGGGGGTCGTGTGGGCGGCCGTCGTGCTGTTGCTGCTCGGGCAGGCCCTCACCGCGGTCGGCGCGGGCTGGACGGCCGCCCGTACGGCCGGGCTGGCCGCCGCACTCGTGGTCGCCGGGGCGCTGACGGCGGCGTCATGGTTCCACCGGGCGAAGGGCGGTGCGCTCGCGCCCCTCATCGGTGAGGACAACCGGCTGTCCACCTCCCGTACGGTCGCCGGGGCGTGGGTGCTCTTCGTGGCCTACTCGGTGCTCGTGCTGGCCGGGCGGCTGGCGGGCGCCTCCCGGCACGCCGACCGGGACGCGCTGATCTCCGGGCTGGAACTCGCCCGCGGGGCGGGGGTCGTGACCGTGCTCGCCGTGGTGTGCGGGATCGCCGTGCTCGTGCGGCGGGTGGTCGGGCTGCGGGTGCTGGCGCAACGGCTCCAGAAGGTACCCGCCGACCGGCCGCGAGCCGCCGACCTGCTGACCGACGACGCGGGCCGGGGCACCTTCGCCGACATCCAGTACGTCGTGATCAGCGCCGTCGCCCTGGTCTTCGCGGCGGTACGGCTGGCCCGGCGGCCGGACCAGTTGCCGGACCTGCCGTGGGGGCTGGCGGTGGTCGTCCTGGTGTCGGCGGCGACGTACCTGGCCGGCAAGTACGCGGAGGGGGGCCGGCCGGTCATCCTCTCCGTCGTGCGGTCGCGGGAGGCGGGCGATCTGGACGGGCCGATCCGCACGGGTGACGACATCGAGATCCGGGGCGCCGGGTTCGTACCGCCGGGTGCGCAGGGCGCGGACCGGCTGGCCCGGATGGTCGTCCGCGTCGGTGCCGTGCACGTCCACGTCCCGTTGGTGCCGGTGCCCGGGGGGTTCGACAACCCGACGGACACACTGCTGACCGTGCCGGTACCGGCGGATGTGGAGCCGGGACGGGTCGAGGTACAGGTGGTCACGGCGGCGGGGGTGGAGACGAACCGGTACGCGGTCGATGTGACGGAGTGACGGAGTGACGGCTGCCGGTCCCCGGCACCCACGCCGATCACCCGGAAGTGCCGGTCGCCTGGCCGCCAGTAACAAAACCCGCCGCACAGGATTGAGCGGGGTCGGTTTGTCGTACGTATGGTCGTTGAGGGGGTCTCGGCACCGGCGGGCGAGAGGCGGCTAGCAGCGATGACTCACGGCATGAGAACGGACACGCACACCCCCCACTTCGGCAGCGGAGGAGACTGGCGGGACACCGCCGTCCGCTATGCCCTCCTTCCCCTACGGCTCTTCCTCGGCGTCACCTTCATCTATGCCGGCCTGGACAAACTCACCGACAGCGCCTTCATGCAGGACTCCGGTTCCGGCTCGATCGGCGACATGATGCGCGCCGTCCGCGACTCCTCCGCCATCCCCGCCCTGGTGGACCTCTCACTGAAGAGCCCCGTCGGCTTCGGCTACGCCATCGCCTGCGGCGAACTCGCCGTCGGCATCGGCACCCTGCTCGGCCTGTTCGCCCGGCTGGCCGCACTCGGCGGCGCGCTGATCTCCCTCAGCCTGTGGCTGACCGTGAGCTGGGCGTCCGACCCGTACTACTACGGCAACGACCTCGCCTACCTCATGGCCTGGATCCCCCTCGTGCTCGCGGGCGCTCCCCTGTTCTCCCTGGACGCCGCCTTGCGGTCGCGGCGACGGCACAGGACAGGGGACTACCGGTAGCACACGCCGTGGGTTGTGCGGCGGCGTGGCCTGTGCGGCAGCGTGACCTGTGCGGCGGTGGCTTGCCCTGTCGTCAGGCCGCCATGTCCGGGCCGGGCTCGTCGGTGGTACGGCCCGCCCCCCGGCGCCGGCGTATCCGGCCCGTCAGGAACGCCACCGCGCCGGCCAGGAACAGCCCGCCCGTGACGAGGGGTATCGCCACGAACCACGGTGTCTCCCAGGCGCCGCCCGCGTCTCCCGCGTAGAGCACGCCCACCAGGGTGAGGACGGCGCCGGCGACCAGCTTTCCGGGCTGGAGTTCATGACGCAGCACGGGCCACCTCCGCCTGTCCCATGCCGACCTGGAGATCCAGGTCGATGGTGCCCGACTTCTTGACGCCCTGGGCGGGGGAGAGGGTCATCTCCTTGTGCTGGCCCGGTTTCACGTCCACGTCCTTCGCGTCGTCGCCCGGCAGCTGCAGGTCTCCGAGCCCGACGTCAACGCTCAGCCGCACGGTCACGTCCTCGGGCACCACCACCTTCACCCGGCCCACACCGACGTCGGCGCGGGTCGTGACCGTCCTGTTCCGGTCCACGTCCACCCTCGACAGGTCCAGGGTGCCGACGCCCGTGCCCAGGTCGTACTGCCGCTGCACGTCCGCCACGGTCGTGGGCTGCCATGTCGTGCGGGTCCACTGCGTGCCGATGTCCTTGGGCAGTGCCGCCGAGCCGGCGAGCAGGCCCGCCGTGATGATCGCCAGGAGGATCGAGCCGGCGCCGGTCCGCCCCAGGAAGGCGCTGACCGCTATGCCCAGGCCCAGAACGGCGAGCGCGCAGGACAGGCCGGTCTGCACACTTGTGCCGAGCGGGTGGTCGTCCCAGGTCAGGTTCGTGCCCAGGGCGCCCGCGAGCAGGGCCAGCAGGAAGACCCAGCCGCCGATCCAGCGGGGGCCGCGCGGCTCGGGCGGCTGGGTGCGCGGGACGGGTATGTCCTCGCGGTCGGGGGCCTCGGTGCCGCGGCTGATGTTGATGGCAGCGGCGACGTCCAGGTCGCGGGTGTCGCGCGGGCCCCAGAGGTAGCCCGTGCCGCCGATGTGGGTGCCGTCCTTGACGATGGGGTCGCGCCACCAGGACGGGTAGGTGATGAACACCGGCGGCGCCTGGGGTTCGGGCGGGGCGTCGGCGACGGCCTGGGCGGCCAGCGGGTCGGGGCTGGGGGCACCGCGCTGGCGCGACCAGTAGCCGGCGCCCGCGAGGAGGAGGGAGAGGACGACGGCGAAGGTCAGCACCCCGCCGTTGTTCAGCATGGTCAGGAACACGCCGCAGCCGACCAGCGCGAACAGCACCGCGGTCAGGGCCTGGCCGTCGACGCGGCCGGTCAGCAGCTTGCGCACCTCGTTCTCGTCCTCGTCGTCGTAGGGCACGACGAGCCAGGCGAAGCCGTAGAAGAGCAGGCCGATGCCGCCGGTGGCGGAGAGCACCGCGAGGGTGATCCGGAAGATCACCGGGTCCATGTCGCACCGCCGCCCGAGCCCGGCGCAGACGCCGGCCAGGGCCTTGTTGCGGCGGTCGCGCCGGAACCTGTGCGGTGGCCCGGGCGGGGCTTCCGCCGCGGGGCCGGCCGCGTCGGGCGTGGCTCCCCTCTGTTCTCCCGCGCCCGCGGGCCCGTGCGCGGGCGGAGGCGCGGGGGAGGCGGCGCCCGCGGCGGGCGCGGCATCCTGCGGCCCGGCGCCCGGTGCGGGGCGCGGGCCGGAGCCGGGTCCCGGACCCGTCGCGGCGTGCTCGTGATCGGTCATGGGTCCATGGTGACGGGCGCGGCGGCGCCGCGGCAGCCGGAATGACCCTGGCCCGACCCTGATATCGGCCCTGAGGGACGGCTCGGGAAGCGTTCGAAGGCCCGGGTCCGGAGATCAGGGGAGTCTCCGGGGCCGACCCTGATGCTCCGGCCTGCCGGCCGTGTGACCATCAATGGCATGTCGGAAGCCGCAGCAGCGCCACTCGCCGAACCGCGGCCGCCGCGCAAGCTCTACCGCAGCAGTGACGGACGCTGGCTCGGTGGTGTGGCGCGAGGGCTCGCCGGGCACCTCGGGCTGCCCGTGATCTGGGTACGGCTCGTCTTCGTCGGCCTGTTCATGGCCGACGGCCTCGGTGCGCTGCTGTACGCCGCGTTCTGGTTCTTCGTCCCGCTCGGCGTCGGCGGCGTCGAGGCGCAGAAGCAGAAGCCGCCGTCGCTGGCCGCCTCGGAGACCTCGCCCGACGGCCGCCGCAGACTCGTCGCCCGCAGGCCGGACAAGGGCCAGATCGTGGCCCTGCTCCTCATGGTCGTCGTGGCCATGGTGTTCGTGGGCAATGTGAACCTCAGCGGTGGGGCCAGGGCGTATCTCTGGCCGGCGGTGCTCGTCGGCGCGGGCGTCGCCCTGGTCTGGCGGCAGGCCGACAACGCCCGCCGGGCCCGCTGGGTCGAGGTCGGCCGCCGCCGGCGCACTGTCACGCTGCTGCGCTCGGTGGGCGGTGTGCTGCTGGTGACGGCCGGCGTCTCCGGCATCTTCGTCCTGCAGGGCTCCGCCGCCCACCTCGGCTCAGTCCTCCAGGCGGCCCTCGCGGTCCTCGTGGGGATAACGCTTCTCGCCGGGCCGTATCTGGTGCGCATGACCCAGGACCTCTCCGAGGAGCGCCTGATGCGCATCCGCGCCCAGGAGCGCGCGGAGGTCGCCGCGCATGTGCACGACTCGGTGCTGCACACCCTCACCCTGATCCAGCGCAACGCGGAGAACGCGAGCGAGGTGCGCCGCCTCGCCCGCGCCCAGGAGCGCGACCTGCGCACCTGGCTGTACAAGCCGGAGGGCACCGGCAAGGACGAGGCGGACGAACCCACCACCCTCGCCGACGCCGTGCGGCGCAACGCGGCCGAGGTGGAGGACAAGCACGGCGTGCCCATCGAGGTCGTGGTCGTGGGCGACTGCCCGCTCGACGAGAGAATCAGCGCGCAGATGCAGGCCGCGCGCGAAGCAATGGTGAACGCCGCCAAGTACGGTGGCGAGGGCGGAGCCGTACAGGTCTTCGCCGAGGTCGAGGGGAAGACGGTCTTCGTGTCCGTCCGTGACCGCGGCCCCGGCTTCGACCTCGACTCGATACCCGCCGACCGGATGGGTGTCAGAGAATCGATCATCGGCCGCATGGAGCGCAACGGCGGTACGGCGCGACTGCGCGCGGTGCCGGACGGCGGCACGGAGGTCGAGCTGGAGATGGAGAGGGCGGAGAAGACGTCATGAGCGACCCGACCGAGGCGAACGGTACGGCGGGATCGGCGGAGGCGCCCGGGCCCGCGGAGTCGGACGGCGGCACCGGCGGGCGTCGCGTGCGCGTGGTCCTCGTCGACGACCACCGCATGTTCCGTACGGGGGTCCAGGCCGAGATCGGCCAGACCGAGCAGACCGGTGTCGAGGTCGTCGGCGAGGCCGCGGACGTCGACCAGGCGGTCACGGTCATCACCGCGACCCGGCCCGAGGTGGTCCTCCTCGACGTGCACCTGCCCGGTGGCGGCGGTGTCGAAGTGCTGCGCCGCTGCGCCCCGTTGATGGCCGACGCCGAGCAGCCCGTCCGTTTCCTGGCGCTGTCCGTGTCGGACGCCGCCGAGGACGTGATCGGCGTGATCCGCGGCGGGGCCCGCGGATACGTCACCAAGACGATCACCGGCACGGACCTCGTCGACTCCATCTTCCGTGTCCAGGAGGGCGACGCGGTGTTCTCCCCGCGGCTGGCCGGGTTCGTCCTCGACGCCTTCGCCTCCACGGACGCGCCGCCGGTCGACGAGGATCTGGACCGCCTCACCCAGCGCGAGCGCGAGGTGCTGCGGCTCATCGCCCGGGGGTACGCGTACAAGGAGATCGCCAAGCAGCTGTTCATCTCCGTGAAGACGGTCGAGTCCCATGTCTCGGCGGTCCTCCGCAAGCTCCAGCTCTCCAACCGGCACGAGCTGACGCGCTGGGCGACGGCCCGCCGACTGGTGTGACCCGGGCGCCGCCCTGTCACACCACCCGGGTGGCGCCTGTGAACGGCATCTCGTCGAGCGGGGCGACCCGGACCGGGGCGGACGGGTTCGGCGCGTGGATCATCCGGCCGTTGCCCACATAGATGCCGACGTGACTGATGCCGGCGTAGAAGAACACCAGGTCGCCGGGGAGCAGTTCGGAGCGGGAGACGCGGCGGCCCGCGTCGATCTGGGAGTACGTCGTGCGGGGCAGGGCGACGCCCGCGGAGCGGTAAGCCGCCTGGACGAGGCCCGAGCAGTCGAAGGCGTTCGGGCCCGTCGCTCCCCAGACGTAGGGGCTGCCGAGCTTCTGGTAGGCGTAGGACACGGCGGCGGCCGCGCGGGAGTTGGGCGCCTGCGCGCTGACGGACCCGGGGGCGGCCAGGTGGTCACGCGCACCTGCCGAGGAGCGTGAGGCGCGGTCCGTGCCCCTCGTGTCGCCGATGCGGGCACGTTCCTGCACGGTGAGCCGGGACAGCAGCCGGCGCGCGGAGCCCAGCTTGCCGGTGATCGTCTTCTTGTGCCGTCTCAGCTCCGTCTGCCGCGATTTCAGGGAGGTCAGCTCGATGTGGGCGGCCCCGCGCAGCTGCTCGATCTCCCGGAGCTGCTGCCGTACGCGCGCGACGTCGGCCTGCTGCCGGTTTCCGGCCCGCTCGGCGAACTCGGCGTTGTCGAGGTACCGGTCGGGGTCGTCGGACAGCACGAGCTGGAGCGCGGGGTCGAGGCCGCCCGCGCGGTACTGGGCGGCGGCGACCGAGCCCAGCGCCTCGCGGGCGGAGTTGAGCCGCCCCTCCTTGCGTGCCGCCTGGTCCTGGAGGTCCTTCAGCCGCTGTCCGGCCGCCTCGGCCTTCTCCTTCACGCCGTTGTACTTCTCGGTGGCGACCTCCGCCTCCTGGTACAGCTCGTCCACCTTGGCCTTGACCTGGCCGGGGGTGAGCTCGGGTTCGGCGTGTCCGGTGCCGTCGAAGCCCGTCGCGGTCGCCGCGCCCGCGAGGGCGATCGTGGCGGCCGTACGGGCCGTGTTGCCGCTCGCGGAGCGCCGGCGGGGCTTGCGGTGCGCTGCCACCTGGGGGGCACGTCCTTTCCTGCGACCGCCGGCGGGTGCGTGCGGCCGCCGGGGGAGCGGACGGGCGGCGCGCGTCCGGCGGCGGCCCGCACAGGGGAAGCGGACCGCCGCCGGACCTTTCGGCGGTGGTGTCCGACTGCCGCCCCTGGCCCGGGCGGCGGTGGGGAGCCGGGCACCTGGTGGAGGACGCTAAACCTCGCCGCGGTGGCCCGGTGGCGGGTGCGCGGAAGTGTCCCGAGAGGACCGGTGGTGACCGTATGCGACCGTGATCCCGTCTCCCCGCCGTCGACTTAACTCAGTGTGATGACCGATGCGCCGAATCACGGGCGCAGGGCGGCGGACGGGTGCTATGGGGCGCATATATGCATCCGACGGGCCGGTGCGGGCGGCTGTGGAGGCCCTGATTAGGCTCCGGCCTCATGGACGTACTCATCCACCTCTTCGTCGGCCTCCACATCATCGGCATCGCAGCCCTCCTGGGCGGCTTCCTCTCCCAGATGAAGGCGATGGGCGCGGGCACCGCCCGCTACACCCCCGCGATGCTGCACGGCGCGCTGACGATGCTGGTCACCGGTGTGATCCTGGTCGGCCTCAACCAGGCCGACGACCAGTCCGTGAACAACATCAAGATCGGCGTCAAGCTGGCCCTGCTGATCGTGATCCTCGGCCTGGTCTACGTGAAGCGGGACGACGAGAAGGTGGACAAGGGCCTGTTCGGCCTGGTCGGGGCGCTGACCGCGGCGAACGTCTTCATCGCTGTGCTCTGGACCTGACCCGCCCGGGCGCGGCATAGGCCCGGGCGGAGGCGACCGCCCAGGCGGTGGCCCCGAGCCACGCGGCCACCGCGATCCACAGCAGCACCTCCCCGAGGCCGTCGAGCCAGGAGACGTCGAGGGCGGCGGCGACGGCCAGGGTCGCCGCCGCCGTCTTGGCCCAGGTGAACACCGTCGCCCAGCGGCGGATGTCGGTGCGGGGGCGGGGGCGCAGGAACTCGGCGGCGAGCAGGACGGCGCAGCCGGCCAGTGTGACCACGAGCAGCACGACGGTCACATCGCGCAGGACACCGCGGTCGTCGACGTTCCACAGGTACAGGCGCGCGCTGTCGGAGCTGATCAGCCGCGCCCCGGCCAGCGCCGAGAGGGCGAGCGCCCCGCCCGCGAGCCAGTGGTCACCGCGCCCCTCGGCCACCTGCCGCACATCGAAACGGGCCAGGGCGAGGACGTACAGCACGAGCCCCAGCCAGAACAGCACCAGCGCCGCGTGCGCGAGCCAGGCCGCCGACTCGGCCGCGGCGAGCGTGGCACCGAGCACGGCGAGCCCCTGCGTGGCCATGCAGCGCGCGAACACCGTCCCGGGCCTGCGCCGCTGCCCGTCCTGCGCCGGGAGGACCAGCGGCACCGGCCAGAGCAGCACGGCCAGTACCAGCAGGACCGCGGCCAGGGACTGCGCGTCGGCCGCCGAGAAGCCGGTGCCCAGGACGGCCGTCGCCGCCACGGTGGTGAGGGCGGCCGTCGCCACGGTGTCCACCAGGCCCGGAACCCCCGCGTACGCCCGCCATCTCGTGCCCGCCAGCAGCAGCCGCAGCGTGAAGTCGGCGGCCAGCAGCAGCCAGGCAGCACAGGCCAGACCGAGGGCGATACGGGAGAGGCCGTCGTACCCCGCCAGGTCCAGACCGACCGACAGGGTGCCCGTCGCCAGCACGGCGGCGGCGGCGGACGGCGCGCGCTGTGCCCACCAGGCGGTGGAGGGGGAGGGGCCGGCCATGGGCCCGATGCTAGGAGGCGCCGCGCGCGTTGCGGGCGGGGCACGCGCGCGGGCGCCTCAAAAACGCGAGAGCACCCTCACGCGCGCGTGCCCGCCATGACGTACGGCCCTCAGGCCGGCCGCACCACGCTGTGGATCGCCGACTCGCCGTCGTAATAGATCGACTCCTCGCGCACGTAGGTGCCGGGCTTCGGGGCGTGGATCATCATGCCGTTGCCGATGTAGATGCCGACGTGGGTGACGTCGTCGTAGAAGAAGACCAGGTCACCGGGCTGGGCGTCGGCCAGCGGGACCGTGGTGCCGGCGTTGACCTGGTCGTAGGTCGTGCGCGGCAGGGTGACGCCCGCGGCCTTCCAGGCGGCCTGGGTGAGCCCGGAGCAGTCGTAGGAGCCGGGTCCGACGGCACCCCAGACGTACGGCTTGCCGATCTGGGCGCGGGCGAAGGCGAGCGCCTTCTCGGCCTTGGTGGCGTACGAGGAGTCGGCCGGGGCGGTCGAGGTGGACGAGCCGGAGCCCGTGGACGAGGACGAGCCCGTGGACGAGGAGCCGCTGTCCTGCTGCTGGGCGGCCTGCTCCTGCGCCTGCTGCTGCGCGGCCTGCTGCCGGGCCAGCTCGGCGGCCTTGCGGGCGGCCTCCTGCTGCTTCTCCCGCTCGATCGCCGCGAGCCGTGCCTTCTCCTCGGCGGTCAGCTTCGAGAGCAGGTCGCGCGCGTCGGCGAGCTTCCGCTGGACGGTGGCCTTGGCCGTCTTCAGGTCGCCCTGGGCCTCGGTGAGCGTCTCGAGGCTCTCGGTGGCCTCCTGGCGCTTCTTCATCGTCTCGGACTGCTGGGTGACGTAGTCGTCGACCGCGACCTTCTGACGGCCGGTCATCCGGTCCATCAGCTGGGTCTGGTCGAAGTAGTCCTGCGGGGTGTCCGCGAGCAGGAACGTCGCCGTGTCCGGGGCGGAGGCGCCGGTGCGGTACTGGGCGGCGGCGAAGGAACCGAGTTCCTCCCGTGCCTCGTTGAGCTTCTGGGTGCGCTTGGCGACGTCGTCGAGGAGGGTGTCGACGCGCTTGCGCTGCTTGGTGGTCTTCTCCTTGGCCGAGTTGTACTTGTCGGTCGCCGACTCGGCCTGGCGGTACAGGTCGTCGACCTTCTTCTCGACTTCCTCGAGACTCGGCTTGTCGTCGGCCTCGGGGGCGGCGTTGGCCGACTGGGACAGCAGGGCGACGGACGTGAGGGCCGCCGTTGCCAGGGCGGGGGTCCGTATGCCTGCGACGCGCGTACCAGCGGGACGCGACTTGCGGTGCGACGCCAAGGGAGGCGACTCCTTCCATGCTCCGCCTACCGGGTTAGCTGTCGGGTTCGGGCGGGTACATCGGAAGGGTTGCCCTACGGCCGTCTCCGCGAAGGGAGTCCGGCCGATTCACCCCAGAGTTCTCGGTTGGGTCCCCGGCTCCGGCTGCCGCTGCGGCACACCGGACTCGGCGGAGGCCGCGCGGCCCGGCGACGTTCGCCGGTGGGGGTCGTGCGGCCTGCCCGCACGGTAGCCAACTCGTGTGGCCCTTGTGAAGGTTGATGGGTGATATGCCCGATACATTTTCGTGACCTTATCCCGGAGCGTTGCCGAGAGTGACCGGTCAAGAGGGTTTGGTCATGAGTCGTCCATGATTGTGACGCCGTAGCAGCCCGTGATCACACAGGGATGCAGGGTGACGAGGGGCTCCTTTCGGTGATGTTCTCAGGGCGGCGGCGGGCTGTCAGTGGGGCGCCCTAGACTCGGAGAGCGATGAGCAGCCTCTTTGACGACAGCTTCCTGGCGGACCTCCAGGCCCAGCGGGGCCCCGCGGACGAGCCCCCGCCGCCACCCGAGGACGAACACGTACCGGAGCCGGTTCCGGACGATCTGTTCGGCGGGAAGTTCGACGTGCCCCCGGACCGGGACGCCTACTACCGCGACGGCGCCCCGCGCCCGCCGGTGGACACCGCCGCCCTCCTGGAGGGGCTGAACGACAACCAGCGCGCCGCCGTCGTCCACTCCGGCTCCCCACTGCTCATCGTGGCCGGTGCCGGTTCCGGCAAGACCCGCGTGCTCACGCACCGCATCGCCCACCTGCTCGCCGAGCGGGGCGTGCACCCGGGGCAGATCCTCGCGATCACCTTCACCAACAAGGCCGCAGGCGAGATGAAGGAGCGCGTCGAGCAGCTCGTCGGCCCGCGGGCGAACGCGATGTGGGTGATGACCTTCCACAGCGCGTGCGTGCGCATCCTGCGGCGCGAGAGCAAGAAGCTCGGTTTCACGTCGTCGTTCTCGATCTACGACGCCGCCGACTCCAAGCGCCTGATGGCCCTGGTCTGCCGCGACCTGGACCTCGACCCCAAGCGCTTCCCTCCGAAGTCCTTCAGTGCCAAGATCAGCAACCTGAAGAACGAGCTGATCGACGAGGAGGACTTCGCAGCCCAGGCCACGGACGGCTTCGAGAAGACCCTCGCCCAGGCCTACGCGATGTACCAGTCGCGGCTGCGCGAGGCGAACGCCCTCGACTTCGACGACCTGATCATGACGACGGTCAACCTGCTGCGCGCCTTCCCGGACGTCGCCGAGCACTACCGCCGCCGCTTCCGCCACGTGCTGGTGGACGAGTACCAGGACACCAACCACGCCCAGTACGCCCTCGTCCGGGAACTCGTCGGCACCTCCGAGCACCCCGTCGACGTACCGCCCGAGGCCGAGGTCCCGCCCGCCGAGCTGTGCGTCGTGGGTGACGCCGACCAGTCGATCTACGCCTTCCGCGGCGCGACGATCCGTAACATCCTCCAGTTCGAGGAGGACTACCCGGACGCGACGACGATCCTGCTGGAGCAGAACTACCGCTCCACCCAGACGATCCTCAGCGCGGCCAACGCGGTCATCGAGCGCAACGAGTCCCGCCGCCCCAAGAACCTGTGGACCAACGCGGGCGCGGGCGCCACGATCACCGGCTACGTCGCCGACACCGAGCACGACGAGGCGCAGTTCGTCGCCGACGAGATAGACCGCCTCACGGACGCCGGCGAGGCGAAGGCCGGTGACGTCGCCGTCTTCTACCGCACCAACGCCCAGTCCCGCGTCTTCGAAGAGGTCTTCATCCGCGTCGGCCTGCCCTACAAGGTCGTCGGCGGCGTCCGCTTCTACGAGCGCAAGGAGGTCCGGGACGTCCTGGCCTACCTGCGGGTGCTGGCCAACCCGGAGGACTCGGTGCCGCTGCGCCGGATCCTCAACGTCCCCAAGCGGGGCATCGGCGACCGCGCCGAGGCGATGATCGACGCCCTCTCCCAGCGGGAGAAGATCAGCTTCCCGCAGGCGCTGAAGCGCGTCGACGAGGCGTACGGCATGGCCGCGCGCTCCACCAACGCCGTCAAGCGGTTCAACACGCTGATGGAGGACCTCCGCACGATCGTCGAGTCCGGCGCCGGACCGGCCACGGTGCTGGAGGCCGTCCTGGAACGCACCGGGTACCTCGCCGAGTTGCAGGCCTCCACCGACCCGCAGGACGAGACCCGGATCGAGAACCTCCAGGAACTCGCCGCCGTCGCCATGGAGTTCGAGCAGGAGCGCGGCGAGGAGGCGGAGACATCAGGGGCTGCCGCCCCGGGGGGCACGCTGTCCGACTTCCTCGAACAGGTCGCCCTGGTCGCCGACTCCGACCAGATCCCCGACGAGGAGGACGGCGACGGCGTCATCACGCTGATGACCCTGCACACCGCCAAGGGCCTGGAGTTCCCGGTCGTCTTCCTGACCGGCATGGAGGACGGCGTCTTCCCGCACATGCGCGCCCTCGGCCAGACCAAGGAGCTTGAGGAGGAGCGGCGCCTGGCCTACGTCGGCATCACACGCGCGCGGGAGCGGCTGTATCTGACGCGGTCCACCCTGCGCAGCGCCTGGGGCCAGCCCTCGTACAACCCGCCCTCCCGCTTCCTGGAGGAGATCCCGCCGGCCTACGTGGAGTGGAAGCGGACGGGAGCCACCGCGCCCGCGTCCTCCGGGCCGGTCTCCGGTGTGGCGGCCTCGCTGTCGTCGTCCCGTTCACGTTCGTCGGCGTCGGGCGCGTCCGGTTTCGCCACGCGCCGGACCTCCGAGAAGCCGGTGGTGGGGCTGGCGGTCGGGGACCGGGTCACGCACGACCAGTTCGGGCTCGGGACCGTCGTGGCGGTGAAGGGAACGGGCGCGAACGCCGAGGCGACGGTCGACTTCGGGGACACCAAGCCGAAGCGGCTGCTGCTGCGCTACGCGCCAGTGGAGAAGCTGTAAGCCGGAGAGGCCAGCCCCTGCCGGGCCGACCGGTGGGGGCTGCCGGGACGTTACGTCGGGTCGATGCCGTGGCTGCGCAGCCACGGGAGCGGGTCGATCGCCGAGCCGCCGGCCGGGCGCACTTCGAAGTGCAGATGAGGGCCGGTCGAGTTGCCGGAGTTGCCGGAGCGCGCGATCGGATCGCCGGCCTTCACGGTCGTACCGGAGGGGACCGTGTAGGTGGAGAGGTGGCAGTACCACGTCTCCGTGCCGTCCTTCGCGGTCACGATCATCATGTTGCCGTAGGCGCTGTTCCACTGCGTACGGACGGTGCCGTCGGTCGCGGCCATCACGGTCGTGCCGTACGAGACGGGGAAGTCGATGCCGGTGTGCAGGGACATCCAGTTGATGCCGGACTGGCCGTAGTAGGCGCTGAGTCCGTGCCGGGCGACCGGCAGGGCGAACTTCGGGCGCAGCCGCTCCTTGCGGGCCGCCTCCTCCGCCGCGCGCTTGCGCTCGGCCGCCTGCTGGGCCTTGAGGTCGATGCGCTCCTGCGTACGGCTGGCCCGGTCGGCGAAGTCGTCCGCGCCGGCGGCGAGGCTCTGGAGCTGCGTGTCCAGCTTGTTGTTGGCGGTGGCCGGTTTCACCGGCTGCACGTCCGCCGCTGTCGTCTGCGCCTCCGCGGCGCCGTCGTCGGAGAAGGTGCCGACGGAGGCGGCGGCGATGCCCGCGACGCCCATCACGCAGGCCGAGGGCACCGCGATGGTCAGCAGCGCCGAGCGCTTGGGCGGCGTACGGCGGCGGGAACGGGATCCGGCGCGTGCGGCCGCCCGTGAGCCGGCGCGCGGGCCGAACTCTTCCTGACCGTCCAGCAACGGGGCGACGGTGGGCAGTTCGCCGGTGGTGGCCGGCTCGCCGTCGTCCGGAGCGGGGTCGTGGTAGGCGGCACCGTCGGTTTCGTCGAATGCGGCCTGCTCGAACGTCGCGGTCTCGTGCTGCTCGAAGGTTTCGGCGTGGTCCTCGTACGCGTCGGGGGCCGGGGCGCCGGCGGCGTCGGTGTTCCACTGCGTGGCGTCGTAGGCGCCGGTGTCGAAGGCCTGGGTGCCCCATTCCCACTGCTGGGTCCGGTCGGCCGGATTGCCGGACTGGTCGGGCTGGAGCCAGGCGCCGGTGTCCCACTGCCCGGTGCTGTCCGGGGAGGTGGCCTGCGGGGGGATGACGGAGAGCGGCTGCTGCTCGGCCGTCCAGGACGTCGTGTCGTAGACGCCGGTGTCGTAGGCGGCGTGGTGCTGGGCCGCGTACGCGTCGAAATGCGGGTTGTCGTGCGTGCCGGTGGGCCAGTGGCCGGTGTCGTACGCGCCCGTGTCGTGGCCGCTGCCCGGCATGTCGCCGAAGAGGGGGTCGGCGGCGAACGTAGCGGTGGTGTGGCCGGTGGCGGCGAAACCGGTGCCGTCCGTACCGGTGGTGTCAAATCCGGTGGCGGCGTAGTCGCCGTACGTGGTGAAGTCGCCGTACTGGGCTTCCTGGGTGCCGTACGACGCGTAGTGCGCCGAGTCGGCGTCGGAAGCCGGAGCCGGGGTCATGGTCCCCGACGGGTGACGGTCGTTCACCAACTTCTCTTTCGCCTCGACAACAGGGGCTGCCAGAGCAGTGCGGCGACTGTACCCGGCGGTACGCGGGCACGACAATCTTCGGCAGGTTTCGCGCGCGCAGGAAACGGGCATTCGGCCGTGATTTGGCGGACGGCGGGCACGGGTTTGGCCCTGTGTTCGAAGTTTGTTCGAGGCCGATCGGTGCTTGGACGCTGTGTGCCCGCTGTATGACGAGTTTCAGGCCACGGTCAGACCGCCGGTCCTGCCGACGGCCGGTTCACCCTCGTGGGCCGTGTCGAGAACCTGCCGTATTCCGTTGGCGACGGCGGGGTGCACCGGCAGGGCGAGATGACCGATGCCGGTCACCTGCACGTTCTGCGCCGTCAGATCGGGATGGTCGATGCAGGCCGTCTCCAGCGGGTCCATCACATGGTCGAGGTCGCTCCAGAAGCTGACGAAGTGCGTACGGCAGCCCGGGGCCGGCCGAGTGAGCTCCTCGAGCACCGGTGAGCCGGGGCGCATCTGGCGCACGATGGGGTGCGCGTTGGCCAGGGGCACCACCCGGGTGCCCGAGTGCGGCGTGCCGAGTGTCACGAGAGTGCGCACGCGCGTGTCGCCGCCGAGCCGCTGCACGTAGTAACGCGCTATCAGGCCGCCGAGGCTGTGCCCCACGACGTCGACCCGCTGGGCCCCGGTGCGCTCACAGACCTCTTCTATATGGCGGCCGAGCAACTCGGCCGCGGCGCGTATGTCGCAGGTGAGCGGCGAGTAGTTGAGGGACTCGATCTGCTGCCTGCCGTGCTGGGCGAGGCTGCGGCGCAGCAGGACGAAGACCGAGCGGTTGTCGATGAAGCCGTGCAGCAGGACGACCGGGGGCTTGGCCTCCGTGGGCAGTTGGGCGGCTCCGGCCGTGGGCAGCGCCGGGGTGGGAGTCCGTCGCTCCTGCGTGATGCCGGAGGGATAGAGGAGGAGATGTCCGGCCAGAATCGCGATCTCCAGAGCCGTGGCCTTCAGGAGTGCCAGCGAGAGTCCCGCCAGGCGGCTCGGCAGCAGACGCTGGCAGAACGGAAGAAAGGGCAGAGCAGCCCTGGTGACCTTCATGGCCGACCTCCTGTCGGCACGCGGGAGGCCTGCCGCCCCCCGTATGCCCTCGTGGAAAGCAGCGGCGAAGACGGCTGATGACTGCGTGAGCGGCGTGAGCCGCGGGGAAGGAGCGCGGCTCGTGGCGCATGTGACGCCAGTGATGCGGCGAGGTCCCCTGCCGGTGTGGCGGCGAGGCTCCCCGCTGGTGCGCCGTGTCTGCCCTGCGTGCTGTGCGTGCCCTGCGTGTCCCGCGTGCCTTCGCCGAAGTGCCGTACCGCCGCTGTGCGTGGTGGGTGGGGCGGCGGTACGGCGACCTCGTCGCGGCTCCCCTTGCGCTTGTCCCATCGTGTGATTTCCCCCTCGGTCCGCATCGCGAAACTGCCGGTCGCGGGATCCTGGAGATAACGTTCGTTCACTTGCCGGGATGAATCGGGGCAGGGTGTCCGTGCGGTGCGGCGTGTACGACGAGCGCGATATGTGCGGTACTTGTCGATACGGATGGATGTAGTCGCTTCATGGAGGCAGTGATGGGTGTGGCAGCCGGTCCGATCCGCGTGGTGGTGGCCAAGCCGGGACTCGACGGCCACGATCGCGGGGCCAAGGTCATCGCGCGGGCGCTGCGCGACGCCGGTATGGAGGTCATCTACACCGGGCTCCACCAGACTCCCGAGCAGATCGTCGATACGGCGCTCCAGGAGGACGCCGACGCGATCGGGCTGTCCATCCTCTCCGGCGCGCACAACACGCTCTTCGCCGCGGTGATCGACCTGCTCAAGGAGCGGGACGCGGAAGACATCCTGGTCTTCGGCGGCGGGATCATCCCAGAGGCGGACATTCCCCTGCTGAAGGAAAAGGGCGTCGCGGAGATCTTCACGCCCGGCGCGACGACGGCGTCGATCGTGGACTGGGTCCGGGCGAACGCGCGCCAGCCGGCCGGGGCGTAGGCCTCCGGCGGTGGTGCCGGGGGGTGTGCCGGTGGTCCGGGGGTTTGTCTGCCGGTGATGATCGTCTGCCCGGGGTGTTGTCTGCGGGTGGTTTGTCTGCGGCTCGTTACGGTCTGCCTGCGGGTGGTTATGGTCTGCCGGGGCCGGGGCCGGGGCCGGGGCCGGGGCCGGGGCCGGGGCCGGAAGCGGAGCCGGTGGGTGGCCACCGGGCTCCGTGACGCGGGCCCGGGTCAGGAAGTGTTCAGCTCCTCCGTCATCGCCGCGCGCAGGCGCAGCGTCGTGACCAGACGCTGGAAGGCCTCCGCCCAGTAGCCGCCGGCGCCGGGAGACGCGTTCTCCGGCTCGTCCGGTACGGCCAGCAAGGCGTCGAGTCGACCGGCCTCGGACGGGTCCAGGCAGCGCTCGGCCAGGCCCATGACTCCGCTGAAACTCCATGGATAACTCCCTGCGTCCCGCGCGATGTTGAGCGCGTCCACCACCGCCCGGCCGAGCGGCGGCGCCCAGGGCACCGCACACACTCCGAGCAGCTGAAACGCTTCGGACAGGCCGTGCGTCGCGATGAAGCCGGCCACCCACTCGGCCCGCTCGGCGGCGCCCAGCGTGCCGAGCAGCTTGGCGCGTTCGGCCAGGGACACCGCGCCCGGGCCGCCCGCTTCCGGTGCCGAGGGCTCTCCGAGCAGCGCGCGCGACCACTCGGCGTCCCGTTGGCGCACGGCGGCCCGGCACCACGCCGCGTGCAGTTCGCCCTGCCAGTCGTCCGTGACCGGCAGCGCCACGATCTCCCGGGGTGTCCGCCCGCCCAGCCGCCGCGACCAGGTCCCGAGCGGGGCCGCCTCCACCAACTGGCCGAACCACCACGACCGTTCCCCGCGCCCGGCGGGCGCCTTCGCCACGACGCCGTCGCGCTCCATGCCGGGATCGCACTCGTGCGGCGCTTCGACGGTGATCGTCGGCGTGGCCACGGTGGATCCGGTGGCCGGGGAATGCTGGGTGGGCTGGGTGGGCTGGGTGAGCTGGGTGGGTTGCGTGTGGTCGATGGCGACGCACGCCTCCGCCCTGAGCGCCATACGCGCCGCGAGCGCCGAACCGGGCAGCGCCGACAGCAGCTCGGCCGCCGTCGCCCGGACGTTGCGGCTGCGGTCGGCCAGGGCCTGTTCCAGGAACGGCTCGTCGTCCGGTCCCAGGCCCGTGCGTAGCGAGTCGAGGAACATCAGCCGGTCCTCGGCCCGTTCCGTGGCCCAGGTCGTCGCGAGCAGGTCGCGCGCGGCAGCCGGTTCGCGGGAGCGCAGGGCGGACAGGAGGGCGACCCGTTCGGCGAACAGGCCCTCCTGCCACAGCTGCCGGATGCTGTCGGCGTCATCGAGATGCGGAAGGGCCGCTCCGCCGCCCGGTGTCGAGCGCAGGGCGAACCGCCAGTCCGGGTTCAGCCGGGCCAGCCACAGGGCCCGCGGCCCCGCGAACTCCAGTGCCGCCGGACGCAGGTCCGTACGCCCCCGGGCCGCGTCCAGCAAGGCCGGCAGCAGTTGCGGAGGCGGAGCAAAGCCACGGGCGTTGGCCGCCGCGAGCCACTGGGGCAGCAGCTCCGTGAGGTCGGGCGCGGCGCCCCGACGGCCGCCGCCGGACGCGCCGGAGCGGTCGGCCAGCAGTATCGAGAGTCTGCGGGCGGCCGCCTGCGGCAGAGGCGGACGCGGGTCCTCCGGGGCCGGTTGCGGACGCTCCGCCGCCCGCGCCGGACGCAGACCGGCCCGTCGCCGTACGGTCTCCACGGCCGCCGCGTCCAGCAGGGCCACCGGTGCCTCCGGGCCCGGCCCGGTGCTCGGTGGCGTGCGCCGGTCCGTGCCCAGCAGTGCCGTGGTGACGAGCCCCTCCCAGGCGCCCGTCGCGGGCGCGGCCACAGGAGCGGAGGTCCTGGTCATGAGCTTCCTTTCCGTGGGGCGCCCGGGGGTGGTTGAAGGCTCACCCTTACCGGTTGTCCCGGGATGCCTGAAAGATTCGTGGATTCGAGGGGAAGGCGGGTCGGGCCGGAGGAGCCGGGCCGCCGTCGCCGACGCCGGCGTGCGTGATGGCGTCTGAGGCGGCGCCGGCTCAGCACAGGGCTGTCGCCTCACCCGGGCCTTCCGGCCACGCCGTCAGCGGAGTGAACCCCTGGTGGCCGCATTCGCCGAAGACCCGGACCGGGGCACCGCCCGACAGCGCGACGAGCCGCCACAGGCCCGGCCGGGAACGCGCGGCCGGTGTGAGCGGCAACGCCGCGTCCTCGTCCGCGTCCGCCAACTGCCAGGAGTCGCCGTCCGGGATGGGGACGACCCGGTCCAGCGTCATGGGGACGGATTCCAGCCACGGATCGTCGCGCAGGGCGTCGCCGTAACGGGCGGCGGCCTGGGACGTCGTCATCCCCCGCGGACGTATCGCCGTCGGCGCGGGCGGGGCGAACTGTTCGCCCAGGGCCACCCGCGGCTGCCCGGCACCCGGGTAGGCGCACACCTCGGCATCCAGGGACAGCCCGACCGGCAGCGCCAGCTCCGGGGCGCGGCCGGCCGCGCCGTAGGAGAGGAGCAGTACGGTGCGGTCCGAGTCTGCGCCGTACAGCCAGATCCGGCGGGTCGTCAGGCGGGTGTCCACCGTGTCGTACTGGGCGAGCACCAGCCAGCGGTCCCGCACGGGCGGTCCGTCCGCGGAGCCCGGCAGACCGATGCGGGAGCGCACCGTCGCCGCGAGGGCGTCGGGCAGCCGCTCGCGGCGCAGCCAGCCCTGGCCGAGGAGATGCAGCAGCGCGCACTCCTCCAGCAGCCGCACCGGCCAGCCCGGGCCGGTGGACGGTATGATCCCCAACTCCCTGACGCGCGAGGCCAGGCCCTGGGCCTGGGCGTCGACCATGCGGGCCGCCGTCTCCTCCCACAGGCCGTAGCCCGACTGCTCCGCCGAGGCCAAGCCGCCGCGCAACAGGTCTGTCAGGCGCTGCTCCAGCTCCACCGCGCCCGCCGTGACCCGCTCGGCACGGCGCTCCGCCCGGCGCCGCGCCGCCTCCGGATCAGCGGACCCGGACGGCGAACCGGAGCTGTCCCCGGCCTTCTTCTCCTCCGCGCGCTTGCGCCGCCCCGCCATCCACTGCCCGGCCCACTCCGGCGCCTCTCCCGTCGGCACCGCTCCCTCGCCGCCCGCCCAGAGCAGCAGCAGCCCGACCGCGTGCTTGCACGGGAACTTCCGGCTCGGGCAACTGCACTTGTACGCGGGCCCGGAGGCGTCCGCGATGTCCACGACCGTCTGATACGGCTTGCTTCCGCTGCCCTTGCACAGCCCCCACACCGTCCCCTCGTCGGAACTGCCCGCCTCGGACCACGGCCCCGCCGCGCCGAGTTTGCTTCCCGCTTTGCGTGATGCGGCGTCAGGCGCCAGTGCCAGCACCTGGTCCGCAGTCCAGCGCACCCCCTGCTGAGTCATGTCATCGAAGGTAGATCCCACCACTGACAATCGGGTCCGCGAGCGGCTTCGACGGGGCGTTTTCGCAGGTCAGAACGCATTGTCAGTGGTGTGGTGCAACGTGGATGCCAGATCCGAACCGGCCGAGCTGGAGGGGGACTCAGCCATGCCTGTGTCCGTAGAACCGACGTCCGTCGACCCGAGCCAGAACGGGTCCGCGCCCGCGAACGCGGGCACGGGCGCACCCGCGGACGTACCTGAGGCAGAAGCGCTGCGGCCGCACGCCGAGGACGCCTTCGCCGGTGAACTCGCCGCGCTGGCCGCGCAGGACGACCGTCCGCGTCCGGCCCGCTGGAAGCTGTCGCCGTGGGCGGTGGCGACGTACCTGCTCGGCGGGACGCTGCCGGACGGCACGGTGGTCACACCCAAGTACGTCGGCCCGCGCCGCATCGTCGAGGTCGCCGTCACCACGCTCGCCACCGACCGCGCCCTGCTCCTGCTGGGCGTGCCCGGCACGGCGAAGACCTGGGTCTCCGAGCATCTGGCCGCAGCGGTCAGCGGCGACTCCACCCTGCTGGTGCAGGGCACGGCCGGCACACCGGAGGAGGCCATCCGGTACGGCTGGAACTACGCGCAGCTGCTCGCCCACGGCCCGAGCCGCGACGCCCTCGTGCCCAGCCCGGTCATGCGGGCCATGGCCGAGGGCATGACCGCCCGCGTCGAGGAACTGACCCGCATCCCGGCCGACGTGCAGGACACCCTCATCACGATCCTGTCCGAGAAGACGCTGCCGATACCGGAGCTCGGCCAGGAGGTGCAGGCGGTCCGCGGCTTCAACCTGATCGCCACGGCCAACGACCGCGACCGCGGGGTCAACGACCTGTCCAGCGCCCTGCGCCGCCGCTTCAACACAGTGGTGCTGCCGTTGCCGGAGAGCCCCGAGGCCGAGGTCGACATCGTCTCGCGCCGGGTCGACCAGATCGGCCGCTCCCTCGACCTGCCGGCCGCGCCCGACGGCCTCGACGAGATCCGCCGCGTGGTCACGGTCTTCCGCGAGCTGCGCGACGGGATCACGACCGACGGCCGGACGAAGCTGAAGTCGCCGAGCGGCACGCTGTCCACGGCCGAGGCGATCTCCGTCGTCACCAACGGGCTCGCCCTGGCCGCCCACTTCGGCGACGGCGTGCTGCGGGCGGGCGACGTGGCCGCGGGCATCCTCGGCGCGGTGGTCCGCGACCCGGCGGCCGACCGGGTCATCTGGCAGGAGTACCTGGAGACCGTGGTCCGTGAGCGGGACGGCTGGAAGGACTTCTACCGGGCCTGCCGGGAGGTGAGCGTGTGAGCGGCGTGGGGCGGGGGGTCGGGTGCGGGACCGGCATGCGAGGGGAGGGGACCAAGTGACGGGCTTGGAAGAAGCCGTGAGCCGGGCGGCCGGGGCGGGGCCGTTGTTGCTCGGGGTGCGGCATCACGGGCCGGGGTCGGCACGGGCCGTGCGGGCGGCGCTGGAGGAGGCCCGGCCGCGGGTCGTGCTGATCGAGGGGCCGCCCGAGGCCGATGCCCTGATCCCGCTCGCCGCCGACGAGGAGATGCGGCCGCCGGTCGCCCTGCTCGCCCACGCCGTGGACGAGCCCGGCCGCTCGGCGTTCTGGCCGCTGGCCGAGTTCTCCCCGGAGTGGGTCGCCCTCCGCTGGGCCCTGGAACACGACGTCCCGGCCCGCTTCATCGACCTGCCGGCCACGCACACGCTGGCGTGGGGGAGGCAGGAGGACGAGGCGGGAGTGGAGGGTGACTCTCCGCTGGATGCCGAGACGGCGGACAGCGAGGGTGACTCGGGACCGGGACCCGGTCATGGACCCGAACCCGGCCCCGGACCCGCCGACGTACGGATCGATCCGCTCGGTGTGCTCGCCGAGACCGCCGGCTACGACGACCCGGAGCGGTGGTGGGAGGACGTCGTGGAACACCGGGGCGTGGGGAAGGGGGACGCGCTCGCGCCGTTCACGGTGCTCGAGGAGGCGATGGGGGCGCTGCGGGAGACCTACGGCAGCGGGGGACACGACCGGGACCTGGTGCGTGAGGCCTACATGCGGCTCCAGCTGCGGGTCGCGCAGCGGGAGTTCGAGGACGGCGTGGCCGTCGTGTGCGGGGCGTGGCATGTGCCCGCCCTGCGCCGGAAGACCACCGTCACCGCCGACAAGGCCCTGCTCAAGGGGCTGCCCAAGGTCAAGACCGACATGACGTGGGTGCCGTGGACCCACCGCCGGCTGTCCCGGGTGAGCGGCTACGGGGCCGGCATCGACTCGCCGGGCTGGTACGGGCATTTGTTCAGCGCCCCGGACCGGCCGGTCGAGCGGTGGATGACCAAGGTGGCGGGCCTGCTGCGCGCCGAGGACCGGCTCGTCTCCTCCGCGCACGTCATCGAGGCCGTGCGGCTGGCCGAGACGCTCGCTGCGATGCGGGGCCGTCCCCTGCCCGGCCTGAGCGAGACGACCGACGCCGTGCGGGCGGTGATGTGCGAAGGCTCGGACGTGCCGCTGGCGCTGGTGCGGGACCGGCTGGTCGTGGGGGACGTGCTGGGCGAGGTGCCGCCGACGGCCCCGGCGGTTCCGCTGCAGCGTGACCTCGCCCGGCTCCAGCGCCGCCTGCGGCTGAAGCCGGAGGCGCTTGAGCGGGAGCTGGAGCTCGACCTGCGCAAGGAGACCGACGCCGCCCGCAGCAGGCTGCTGCACCGGCTGCGGTTGCTCGGCGTCGCGTGGGGCGAACCGGCTGCCTCGCGGGGCAGCACGGGCACGTTCCGCGAGACGTGGCGGCTGCGCTGGGAGCCCGAGCTGTCGGTGCGGGTCGCCGAGGCCGGTGTGTGGGGGACGACCGTCCTGTCCGCCGCGACCGCCAAGGCCGAGGCGGACGCCGTCACCGCGCAGGGGCTCGCCGAGGTCACCGCACTCGCCGAGCGCTGTCTGCTGGCCGAACTGCCCGACGCCCTGCCGACGGTGATGCGGATCCTCGCCGACCGGGCGGCCCTCGACGCGGACGTCGGCCGGCTCGCCGAGGCGCTGCCGGCCCTGGTCCGCTCCCTGCGCTACGGCGATGTGCGCGGCACGGACACCGGGGCCCTGGGAGAGGTCGCTGCAGGTCTGGCCGAGCGGGTCTTCGTCGGGCTGCCTCCGGCCTGTGCCGCACTCGACGCGGACGGCGCCGAGGAGATGCGGCGCCATGTCGACGCCGTGCACGGGGCCGTGGGACTCCTGGGAGACGCCCCCGCGGCGGGACGAGGCCGCCTGAGAGCCCGCTGGCAGTCGGTGCTGCGGGTGCTGTGCGGGCGGGACACCGTACCCGGAGTGATCAGGGGGCGGGCCGTCCGGCTCCTGCTGGACGACGGGGAGTTGGCGCAGGACGAGGCGGCGCGCCTCATGGGGCTCGTCCTGTCGCCGGGCACACCGCCGCCGGACGCCGCCGCGTGGATCGAGGGCTTCGTCGGAGGAGGCTCCGGGGGCGGGATGCTCCTGGTGCACGACGAGCGGCTGCTCGGGCTGGTCGACGCGTGGCTGACCGGGGTGCCGCCGGAGGCGTTCACGGACGTGCTGCCCCTGCTGCGGCGGACGTTCTCGGCGTACGAGCCCGGGGTGCGGCGGACCCTCGGCGAACTGGTCCGGCGCGGGCCGGGGGCCGGGAGCGGTGCGACCGGGGCCGGCTCCGGCATACCCGGCTTCGCGGCGGAGCTCGACCCGGTGCGAGCGGACGCCGTGCTGCCGGTCCTGCGGCTGCTGCTCGGGCTGGACGAAGTGGCAGGGCACATCGGCGACGAACTGGTGGGGGTGGGGGGATGACGACCGACGGACTGCGGCGGCCGGTGCCGAACGCGGAAGCGGCAGACACCGACGGGAACGGGTCGCCGGCGGAAGGCCGGCCGGCGACGGCCGTGCCGGTGATCCCGCTGTGGGAACGGCCTCGCGAGGGAGGACGCGGATGACGGCCGAGGTGACGGACCCGGCGCAGGAGCGGTTGCGGCGGTGGCGGCTCGTGCTCGGCGGTGACGCGGCGGACGGCACCGGGTGCGAACTGTCCGGGCGGGACGCGGCGATGGACGGAGCGCTGGCCGCGCTCTACGGAAAGGGGGAGAAGCCGCAGGGGGGCCGGGACCGTTCGGCGGGGCTCGGGGCGTCGGCGCCGTCCGTGGCGCGCTGGCTCGGGGACATCCGGACGTACTTCCCGTCCTCCGTCGTACAGGTCATGCAGCGCGACGCCATCGACCGGCTCGGTCTCGCCACGCTCCTGCTGGAGCCGGAGATGCTGGAGGCGGTGGAGGCCGACGTACACCTCGTCGGCACGCTGCTGTCGCTCAACAAGGCCATGCCCGAGACGACGAAGGAGACGGCACGGGCCGTCGTGCGCAAGGTCGTCGAGGATCTGGAGAAGCGGCTCGCCACCCGCACCCGGGCCACCCTCACCGGCGCCCTCGACCGCAGCGCGCGGATCAACCGGCCCCGCCATCACGACATCGACTGGAACCGCACGATCGCGGCCAACCTCAAGCACTACCTGCCCGAGTACCGAACGATCGTGCCGGAGCGGCTCATCGGGTACGGGCGGGCGTCCCAGACCACGAAGAAGGAGGTCGTCCTCTGTATCGACCAGTCGGGATCCATGGCCGCATCGGTGGTGTACGCGTCGGTGTTCGGGGCGGTGCTCGCCTCGATGCGGACGATCTCCACGCGACTCGTCGTCTTCGACACGACGGTCGTCGACCTCACGGACCAGCTCGACGACCCCGTCGACGTCCTGTTCGGGACGCAGCTGGGCGGCGGCACGGACATCAACCGGGCACTGGCCTACTGCCAGTCGCAGATCACCCGTCCCGCGGAGACGGTGGTCGTGCTGATCAGCGACCTCTACGAGGGAGGCATCCGGGACGAGATGCTCAAGCGGGTCGCGGCGATGAAGGCCTCGGGGGTGCAGTTCGTGACGCTGCTGGCGCTCTCCGACGAGGGGGCACCGGCGTACGACCGGGAGCACGCGGCCGCGCTCGCCGCCCTGGGGGCACCGGCGTTCGCCTGCACACCCGATCTGTTTCCCGAGGTGATGGCGGCGGCGATCGAGAAGCGTCCGCTGCCGATACCCGACGCGGCGTGACGTGCGGAGGGCCGGGGTGGTCCGACTTCGGCCGGCAAACCGGATATGACTGCCCGTCAGTGGGCGAGGGTCTTGCGTCAACTCCGCACTCCCGTGCGAGGATCGGCGCCTGCTCGGCGGTGCGTCGCGCTGCGCTTGTTCCGTAGCACGGGAGGAAGCTCCCCCTGATCTGGTCAGCAGCCCTGCCCGGTGCCGCTGTGCGCGTGCTGCGCACAGCGGCCGGGTGGCGTGCGCTCCGCGCGGCGCTGCTGGTGGGCGGGGTGCTCGTCATCGGGCTGCTGTGGGGGGAGCGGGCGTATGCGGCGGACGGCGTGCGGGGGCTGACGGGCGCGGCCGTCACGGTCGGCCGGATCGACTCGCCGGGTCTCCCTTCCCTGTCCGGAACCGGTAGCCCTTCCCGGGCGGTGGCCGACGTGGCGGCCGTGGGGGAGCGGGTCGTGCGGGTGGTCGGTGATACGGGCGAGGCGGTGAGCCCGGGGTGGCGAGAGGCGCGGGCGAAGGAGCCGTCCTCGTCGGACTCGTCGTCCTCCTCCTCATCGTCTTCCTCGCCGCTGCCGCTGCCGCTGCCGCTACACCTGCCGCTGCCGTCTTCCTCGCCGTCGCCGTCGCCGGTGCCGGTGCCGTCGTTGCCGGCGCTGCCGTCGCTCAAGCTGTCCGTGCCGGCAGGGCTGCCCGCCCTGTCCGATCCGCCACCGGCACCCGCACTCCCGAGCGATTTCCTGCCCCCACCCTCCACTGGCGAAGTCACGCTCCCGGGAGCGCCTCCGGCCGACGCCCCCGCCTCCGTCGGACGGACCGGGGCGACGGACGTCGTCACCGCGACGGCGGACACCGTGGTGCGCGGCGCCGAGCGCCACGCCGCCGGACTCGCAGAGGACCCCAGCCACATCAGACGCACAGACCCGGGCGGCCCCAGACGCACAGACCCGGGCGGCCCCAGACGCGCAGACCCGGGCCATCCCAGACGCACAGACCACGCAGGCCCGTCCGACCGCCTCGGACACAGCCCGGGCGCGCACGTGCCGGCAGACCGGCCTGGCGGCACGCTCGGCGACTGGTACACGGCCCACGGCGGTACGTCCCGCCACGGCGACGCGTACACCGTCACCCCGAGCCCTATGGCCCCGCTGAGACTCCTGCCCGGTGTCGCGGCCCCCTCTCGCACGGTCGGCACCCGGGACAGTCACCGGGACATCCCCCTCTTCCCCGGCTAGCACTCCGCACCCCAGCACCCAGCACCCAGCACCCCACGGATCACATCACCCTCCCCCCTCCCCCTCCCCCCACCGACTCCACGAGGCATCCCCTCCGGGCGGTCGAAACCGTCGGTCGTCCGAGGCCGAGACCTCGTGGATGGGGCCGGTTGGTCCCCATTGGGGTGGGGACCAACCGCCCCGCACCCCGGAGAGCCGGGGTGTCAGACGGGCCTCACCGGGTCAACCCCAGCCCGGTGAGGCCCCTCACTCCCGGCACGCCGTGCCAGAGAGTGCGGCATCATGTGACAGGTATCACCGCTCAGGTGTGACCCTCGATTTAGAGGCCCCTCGCAAGCAGCGATAACCTGCGAGACGGACATGCCGCGCGCTCGGACACCGTGTGCGCCTCCCTTGTGACAGACAGCGGACGTCACGTTGCCCTCGCGGCACGCCCACGCAGACAACGAACCGCGAGATCACTGATAGGGACGGAAGCGCGTGGACCTGTTCGAGTACCAGGCGAGGGACCTCTTCGCCAAGCACGATGTACCGGTGCTGGCCGGTGAAGTCATCGACACGCCTGAGGCGGCCCGCGCAGCCACCGAGCGCCTCGGTGGCAAGTCCGTCGTCAAGGCCCAGGTGAAGGTCGGCGGCCGTGGCAAGGCCGGTGGCGTGAAGCTCGCCGCCAGCCCCGACGAGGCCGTCGAGCATGCGACCAACATCCTCGGCATGGACATCAAGGGCCACACGGTCCACAAGGTGATGATCGCCGAGACGGCCCCGGAGATCGTGGAGGAGTACTACGTCTCCTTCCTCCTGGACCGTGCCAACCGCACCTTCCTCTCCATCGCGTCCGTCGAGGGCGGCATGGAGATCGAGGAGGTGGCGGCCACCCGCCCCGAGGCCGTCGCCAAGACGCCGATCGACGCCAACGAGGGTGTCACCGAGGCGAAGGCCCGCGAGATCGTCGAGGCCGCGAAGTTCCCGGCCGAGGTCGCCGACAAGGTCGTGAACGTCCTCGTCAAGCTGTGGGACACCTTCATCAAGGAGGACGCCCTCCTGGTCGAGGTCAACCCGCTGGCCAAGGTGGCCTCCGGCGAGGTCATCGCCCTGGACGGCAAGGTCTCCCTGGACGAGAACGCCGAGTTCCGTCAGCCGGAGCACGAGGCCCTCCAGGACAAGGAGGCGGCCAACCCGCTCGAGGCCGCCGCCAAGGAGAAGAACCTCAACTACGTCAAGCTCGACGGCGAGGTCGGCATCATCGGCAACGGCGCGGGTCTCGTCATGAGCACCCTGGACGTCGTCGCGTACGCCGGTGAGGCGCACGGTGGCGTCAAGCCCGCCAACTTCCTCGACATCGGTGGCGGCGCCTCCGCCGCCGTCATGGCGAACGGCCTGGAGATCATCCTCGGCGACCCGGACGTCAAGTCCGTGTTCGTCAACGTCTTCGGTGGCATCACCGCCTGTGACGAGGTCGCCAACGGCATCGTGCAGGCGCTGCAGCTGCTCAAGGACAAGGGCGAGGAAGTCACCAAGCCCCTCGTCGTCCGTCTGGACGGCAACAACGCCGAGCTGGGTCGCAAGATCCTCTCCGACGCCAACCACCCGCTGGTCCAGCGCGTGGACACCATGGACGGCGCGGCCGACAAGGCCGCCGAGCTCGCGGCTGCGAAGTAAGGGACGAGGGACTAAACAGCCATGGCTATCTTCCTCAACAAGGACTCCAAGGTCATCGTCCAGGGCATGACCGGTGCCACGGGCATGAAGCACACCAAGCTCATGCTGGCCGACGGCACCAACATCGTCGGTGGCGTGAACCCGCGCAAGGCGGGCACCTCGGTCGACATCGACGGCAACGAGATCCCGGTCTTCGGCACGGTCGCCGAGGCGATCGAGAAGACGGGCGCGAACGTATCCGTCCTCTTCGTCCCGCCGGCCTTCGCCAAGGCCGCCGTCGTCGAGGCCATCGACGCCGAGATCCCGCTCGCGGTCGTCATCACCGAGGGCATCGCGGTCCACGACTCGGCCGCGTTCTACGCCTACGCCGTGTCCAAGGGCAACAAGACCCGGATCATCGGCCCGAACTGCCCCGGCCTCATCACGCCGGGCCAGTCCAACGCCGGCATCATCCCGGGTGACATCACCAAGCCGGGCCGCATCGGCCTGGTGTCGAAGTCCGGCACGCTGACGTACCAGATGATGTACGAGCTGCGGGACATCGGCTTCTCCTCCGCCGTCGGCATCGGTGGCGACCCGGTCATCGGGACGACCCACATCGACGCCCTCGCCGCGTTCGAGGCCGACCCCGACACCGACCTGATCGTCATGATCGGTGAGATCGGCGGCGACGCCGAGGAGCGGGCCGCGGCCTTCATCAAGGAGAACGTGAAGAAGCCGGTCGTCGGCTACGTCGCGGGCTTCACCGCGCCCGAGGGCAAGACCATGGGCCACGCCGGCGCCATCGTCTCCGGCTCCTCCGGCACGGCCGCCGCGAAGAAGGAGGCCCTCGAGGCCGCCGGCGTCAAGGTCGGCAAGACGCCGACCGAGACGGCGAAGCTGGCGCGCGCGATCCTCGCCGGCTGAGCAGCAGCCACAGCTCGTCAGTGGGCCCGTTCCCCGCAAGGGGGGCGGGCCCACCGCCTTTCCGGGAAACAAGCGTCCCTTTCGCGAAACAGGCGTCAGTGTGGCTGCGGCATCAGCCGGACCGGCCCCCGCTGCTCCTCCTTGCGCAGCTTCGCCCGCAGCTTCCGCTCCGACTCCGACAGCGGCCCGGGCGCGACCGGTGGCGGCACGCCCTGGACGGTCTCGCCCGGAGGCACCGGCGGCTCGTAGCGCGTGGGGGCCGTGCGGGCGGTGAGGGCCGTGGCTCCGATCAGGGCGATCGTGAAGGCGATGGCGGCCCGGGTCCACAAACGGGCCCGGCGTTCCCCGGCCCGGCGCACGACCAGTGGTTTGGCGGCCCGCAGCCGCTCGATGGAGGCCAGCTCGACCAGCCGCCAGTGGAGCACCTCCGGGTCCGCCAGCTCCGGCAGCCGCTCGGCGACCGCCTGCCGCGCGTGCGCCAGCCGGTTCGCGGCCGCGCGGCTGCTCGCCTCCGTCTCCGCCGCCGTCTCCGGCAGGCCGAGCCCGACACCGTCGTGCAGGAGCAGCGTGCGGCGGTACGAGGGCGGCAGCTTCAGCAGGGTGTCCAGTAGCGCGCGGTCGAACGGGTCGGAGGGCGGCGGCTCGGGGAACCGGTAGCGGGGGCGGAACCGGTGCCACGGGGAGAGGGCACAGTCGTAGGCCACCGCCCGCACCCAGCCCACCGGGTCGCGGTCGCGGGCCACCTCGGGCCAGCGCTGCCAGGCGATGTGAAAGGCCCGTTCGACCGACTCCCGCGCCAGCTCGCGGCGGCCGGTCAGCAGGTAGGTCTGCCGGACGAGCGCGGGCGCGCAGAACGCGTACAGCGCGTCGAAGGCCTGGTCCGGTGTCAGGGCGGCGGTCGCGTCGTCCGGCCGTCGCGAGACCGTTGCCCGGGCGGGGCCGGAGCGCCGGTCGGTACCGGTGGTGCGACTGCGATCGGCGACGGCGACGACGGCCTCGTCGGTCGTATGGCGGTGGTCCGCGACGGTGGTGTGGCGATGGTCGGCGGCGGGGCCGCGGCTCCGGACGCTGCCGGCGGTACGGCCGTGCTCGCCGGCCGAGGCGCGGCTGCGGTGGCCGACGGCGGTACGGTCCTGGTCCGCGGTGGAGGTGCGGCCCCGGTCCGTGGCGGACGGGCGGCCCCGGTTCCGGCCGGAGGCCCGGCCGCGGTCCCCGGCCGAGGGGCGGCGCCGATCGCTCACGTCTGTCGTGCCGAGCTCCTCATGAGGCGGTGTCAGGTCCGCCTCCGTGCCCAGTGAGTTCAGCAGCTTCGCGTACTTCTCCCCTTTCCGGCCGCGCGGCGTCGAGCGACCGGTCTCCCACCCGCGCACCGTCTCGCTGGTGACGCCCAGCCGGGAAGCCAGCTGAGCCCGCGTCAGCGAGGCGGCCTCGCGCAGGCGTCGGCGCTCCTTGGGCGGCGGGAGCGGGAGGGCAGGGCTCTGTGTCACCGGACGCCCCTCCGTACAGAAAAGTACATGAACGTATATTGGGCGACACATCGATGGTTCGCCTGTTACGACGGGAGAGCGGGTGTCGTTGGGAGCATGGCGGGCGTGATCGAGATGACCGCTCGCCGACGTCCGCCGTCGCCCCTGCTCCTCCGGATGCGCGACCGTTCGCCCGGACTGGGCGGTGCCCTCGTGGGTGGTGCGGTCGCGGCGGGCCTCGGGCTGGCGGCGTTCGCCGTGCCGGTGATGCTGTTGTGGATCACCTCGCCGTACCCCGACAGCGGACCGGGCGGCGCGCTGCACGTGGCGGCGGCGCTGTGGCTGCTGGCCCACGGAGCCGAACTGGTCCGCACCGACACGCTCGCCGGTGTTCCGGCTCCTGTGGGCGTCCCGCCGCTGCTGCTGCTCGTGCTGCCGGTGTGGCTGCTGCATCGGGCGGGGCGGGACGCCACGGACGGCGGGACGGGCGGCGAGGGCGACGGCATCGACGACGGCTTCGCCGAGGACATCGCGGCTGTCGAGGGCCTCGCGGTGGTCCCGGGGCTCTCGCGGGTCGCGGGCCTCTCGGCGGTCGCGGGGCCGCCGCTGGTCTCCGCCCGTACCGCCTGGACGGGTGTCGTCCTCGGCTACCTCGCTGTCACCGCGCCCGCGGCCCTGTACGCCGCGGGCGGTGTGCTGCGGCCGGCGTGGGTGTGGACGGGGGTGTGCCTGCCGCTGGTCGCCGTCCTGGCGGCCGGGGCGGGCGTGTGGTCGGCGTACGGCCGTCCGGCCGGGCCGCTGCGGCGGCTGCTGGGCGTGCTGCCTGCGGGGGTGCGGCCGCTGGTCCTGGGGCCGGACGGGCGCCCGGGTGCCGCTGCCCGGGCCGCGGCGGCCGGGGTGGCGGTCCTCCTCGGGGGCGGTGCGCTGCTGGTGGCGGTGTCGCTGGTGGGGCACGGGGCGGCGGCCCAGGCGGGGTTGCTGCGGCTGACGGAGGGGTGGTCGGGCCGGTTCGCGGTGCTCCTGCTCTGTGCGGCCCTGATGCCGAACGCGGCGGTGTGGGGCGCCGCCTACGCCCTCGGCCCCGGCTTCGCCCTCGGCGCCGGACAGGTCGTCAGCCCGCTGTCCTCCGCACCGGCCCCGTTCCTGCCGCCGTTCCCGCTGCTGGCGGCGGTGCCGGAGGCGGGGGAGGGGCGGCTGGTGCACTGGGCGGCGGCCGGGGCCGTGCCGATGGTCGCCGGGGTGGTCGCCGGCTGGACCGTGGCGCGGGCGGCGGTTTCCGGGGAGCACGGCGGGGCGCGGCCGGGCGGCGCGCCTGGTGGTGTCTGGTCGCCGGGGCGGACCGCCCGTGCCGCCGCCCTCGCGGCCGTGCTGAGCGCGGCCGTACTCGCGGGGCTCGCCGCGCTGGCGGGCGGCCCGCTGGGGGTCTCCGTCCTGGCCCGGTTCGGGCCGGTCTGGTGGCAGGTGGGTACGGCGACACTGGCGTGGCTGATGCTGGTGGCCGTCCCGACGGCGGTGACCGTACGGTCCTGGCACTGCCGGGCGCCCCAGGCGGACGGGTCGAGTATCGGTGAACAGCGGGAAGAACCGGCCGAGGGCAAGCCCCAACAGAAGGGCTCGCGCCTCGCCTGGGCTTGGTTCACCCGCACCGGAATCGCCGGGTTCGCCGGAGTCGCCGGGGGCAGGGGCGGCGACGGTGCCGCCGGACCCGCCGGTGGCACGGGAAGTGCGGGGGCCTCAGGAGCCGCCGGAGCCCCCCGGGCCGGTACCTCCCCGCCCGACGAGACCGCGCAGCCGCGGGCCTCATCCCCTGCACCGGAGGCCCCCTACGCCGCCTATGCCCTCTACGCGCCCTTCGGCGCCCCCGACGGCCCCAAGGACCCCGGCGACCCCCAAGCCCACAACGACCCAGCATTCGAGCCGTACGACTTCCTGCCGCCCGACCCAGCCCCCGAGCCCTACGACGTCCCGCCCCCGCCCGACCCCATCCCCGGGTCGGACACCCCCTGAAGCAGCAGGCCGTCCGTCAGCCGTCCGTGCCCAGGAAGCCCCGCAGCTCCTTCGGCAGAAGCTCCGTGCAGGACTGCTTCGCCTCGTTCGTGAGGGCGTCGTTCGTGCACGTGTAGTAGTCGCGGTAGACCATCTGGGCCGTGAACGACGCGGCGACCAGGGCGATGGCCAGGGACGCCGTGACCAGGCCGCTCACCGCGGCCGTCGTCTGGGGGCGGCCCGTCTGCTCGCGGGCCGGGGAGTCCGGGTCGGGCCTGCGGGGCTTGGCGCGCAGGGCGCTGATGCCCCAGTAGAGGGCGAGCGCGCCGAGCAGCAGCGCCACGTACGGCCAGCTGAAGAGGGCGAAGAAGAAGGCCCACATGCCGGAGAGCAGGGCGTAGCGCGCACGGCGCTGGGCGGGATCCGTCGGGTCCCAGCGCGGGTTCGCGCCGCCCTGGGGGCCGCCCGGGCCGTCGGGGCCGCCGCCGGGGCGCTCGCCGAAGCCGTCGGAGGAGCGGCCTGGCTGCCGGTCGCTCCACTGCCTGCCCCAGGGGGCGCGGTCGTTCTCGCCGCCGTCCCGGGAGTCCTCGCCCGAGGGGCGCCGCGGCTGCCAGGGCCGGTCCGGGGTGCCCTCGGGCGGCGGGGCGAAGGGGTTGTCCTCCTGGGGCCCGCGCCCTCGCTCGTCGCCGCGGTCGCCGTCCGACGGCGCGTCGGGTGGTGAGCTGGGGCGCTCCCGCAGCAGCACGCTGCCGCGCTCCCCTCCCTGCGCCGACAGGTGGGGGAACGTGAGGAGTCGCAGGCTGCGGTCCGGCATCAAGTGAGCGTCTTCCCGTTGATGAGTAGGAACGAGTTGCTGAGCAGGGAGGGGTGGACAGAACCGAACGGTGTCGGACCCGGGCCCGCCACCTGTTGAACGCATCGCGTCCGGACGGCGTTCCCGAACCGGCTCGGCCCAGACGCTACCTTCCGGCCGAGCCCCCGTCCCGTGGGGGCTGCCCGGTGTGCCGGTATCGTTGCTGACGGTCGGCCGGTTCGTAGGCTTCCCCGTATCCGGGGGCGCGAAGCATTCGTATGAATGTACAAACGCCGGGGCCGGCCGAGGACAGACGCTCCCTTCGAGAAAGGCCCCACCGTGGCCGCCAAGCCCGTGGCCCCGCGCGCCAAGCGCCTCGTCGTGCTGGTCTCCGGATCCGGCACCAACCTGCAGGCGCTGCTCGACGAGATCGATGCCGCCGGTGCGCAGGAGTACGGGGCCGAGATCGTGGCCGTCGGCGCCGACCGTGAGGGCATCGAGGGGCTGGCCCGCGCCGAGCGCGCCGGGCTGCCGACCTTCGTGTGCAAGGTCAGGGACTACGGCAGCCGCGAGGAGTGGGACGCCGCCCTCGCCGAGGCCGTCGCCGCCTACGAGCCCGACCTCGTGGTCTCCGCCGGTTTCATGAAGATCGTCGGCAAGGAGTTCCTCGCGCGGTTCGGCGGGCGGTTCGTCAACACGCACCCGGCCCTGCTGCCCAGTTTCCCGGGGGCCCACGGTGTGCGGGACGCGCTCGCGTACGGCGCCAAGGTCACCGGGTGCACCGTCCACTTCGTCGACGACGGCGTCGACACCGGACCGATCATCGCGCAGGGCGTGGTGGAGGTCCGGGACGAGGACGACGAAGGCGCTCTGCACGAGCGCATCAAGGAAGTCGAGCGAAGGCTGCTCGTCGAGGTCGTGGGGCGGCTCGCCCGCAACGGCTATCGCATTGAGGGACGAAAGGTAGTTATCCAGTGACCGCCGAGAGCAACAAGCGGCCCCTTCGCCGGGCGCTCGTCAGCGTCTACGACAAGACCGGGCTGGAGGAGCTCGCGCGCGGGCTCCACGAGGCCGGGGTCGAGCTCGTCTCCACCGGCTCCACCGCCGCGAAGATCGCCGCTGCCGGCGTCCCCGTCACCAAGGTCGAGGAGCTCACCGGCTTCCCCGAGTGCCTGGACGGCCGGGTGAAGACGCTGCACCCGCGCGTGCACGCCGGCATCCTCGCCGACCTGCGCCTGGACAGCCACCGCGAGCAGCTCGCCGAGCTGGAGGTCGAGCCGTTCGACCTCGTCGTCGTCAACCTCTACCCGTTCCGCGAGACCGTCGCCTCCGGTGCCTCGCCGGACGAGTGCGTCGAGCAGATCGACATCGGCGGTCCTTCGATGGTCCGCGCCGCCGCCAAGAACCACCCCTCGGTCGCGGTCGTCACCAGCCCGGCCCGTTACGCCGACGTGCTCCAGGCCGTCCAGAGCGGCGGCTTCGACCTCGCCACCCGCAAGCGGCTCGCCGCCGAGGCCTTCCAGCACACGGCCTCCTACGACGTCGCCGTCGCCTCCTGGTTCGCCTCCTCCTACGCGCCCGTCGACGAGTCACAGTTCCCCGACTTCCTCGGCGCCACCTGGGAGCGCGAGCACACCTTGCGCTACGGCGAGAACCCGCACCAGCCGGCTGCGCTCTACGTCTCCCCGGAGGGCGGCGGTCTCGCCCAGGCCGAGCAGCTGCACGGCAAGGAGATGTCGTACAACAACTACACGGACACGGACGCCGCCCGCCGTGCCGCGTACGACCACGCCGAGCCGTGCGTCGCGATCATCAAGCACGCCAACCCCTGCGGTATCGCGGTGGGCGCCGATGTCGCCGAGGCGCACCGCAAGGCGCACGCCTGCGACCCGCTGTCGGCGTTCGGCGGTGTGATCGCGGTCAACCGCCCGGTCAGCAAGGAGATGGCCGAGCAGGTCGCGGAGATCTTCACCGAGGTCATCGTCGCGCCGGGCTACGAGGACGGCGCCCTGGAGGCCCTCACCAAGAAGAAGAACATCCGCGTGCTGCGCTGCCCCGACGAGCCCTCCGCCTCGGTCGAGGTCAAGCCCATCGACGGCGGCGCGCTGCTCCAGGTGACCGACCGGCTCCAGGCCGACGGCGACGACCCGGCCAACTGGACGCTGGCGACCGGCGAGGCGCTGGACGCCGATGAGCTCCAGCAGCTCGCCTTCGCCTGGAAGGCCTGCCGCGCGGTGAAGTCCAACGCGATCCTGCTCGCCAAGGACGGTGCCTCGGTGGGCGTCGGCATGGGGCAGGTCAACCGGGTCGACTCCTGCAAGCTCGCGGTGGAGCGGGCCGGCGCCGAGCGGGCCCGGGGCGCGTACGTCGCGTCGGACGCGTTCTTCCCGTTCCCCGACAACATCGACGTCCTGGGCGCAGCCGGCGTCAAGGCCATCGTGCAGCCCGGCGGTTCCGTCCGTGACGAACTGGTCGTCGAGGCCGCGCAGAAGGCCGGCATCACGATGTACTTCACCGGGACGCGGCACTTCTTCCACTGACGGTGGCGAGCGGGTCGGTGATCAAAGCCGACCCGCTCTCCGTACGACTCAGCCGTCAACCTCGTACTGTCCGACCTCCAGGAAGTACCGCAGCTCCTCCGGAGTGCCGTCGATGGCCTCCTCGGCGGCGGCCCTGAGCGCCGCGCTGATGGTCGGATCGGCCAGGATGCGGGCGACGGCGACGCGGTCGTCCTCGGCTTGGGCGAGGCGGTAGCCGGTCTCCAGGAAGGCGCGCAGGGCCTCCGGGGTGTTCACGTCGAGTGCCTTGCCGGCTTCCCGCTTGACGCCCCGGCCGGAGTCCGGGTCGGCCAGGATGCGGGCGATGGCGACGCGGTCGTCCTCGGCCTGGGCGAGGCGGTAGCCCGTCTTCAGGAACTCCCGCATGTCCTCCACGGTGCCGTCGAGGGCCTCATTGGCCTCCCTGATGACGCCTCGGCCGCTGTCCTCGTCGGCGATGATGCGGAGGATCGCGATCCGCAGGTCGTCCTCCGACATCTCGTCCACCGGCGTGCCGTCCGTCACCGCGGTGGCGGTCACGGCGGGGGCGGTCACGGCGGGGGCCGCCGGGGCCGGGCCGGCGGCGAGGGCCGGGGTGGTGAGCAGGAGGGCCGGTGCCAGGGCGGCGGCGACGATCAGGGCACCGCGGGTGGGTCCCATGCGTGAACCTTCCTAACGGGAAAGGGAGTCGGTGAGGCCGAGTGGTGCCAGGCGGCTGCCTGGGACCCGGTGCGGACATCCTCACATCGACCGCCGCGCGCGGCAGCTCCCTTTTTGAGGTCGAGAATTTTCAGGCCCAGGATTTTCAGGTCGAGGAGCGCAGCGCCGCCCACGTCCTGGGGCCGACCTTGCCGTCGGGGTCCAGCCCCTTGGCGCGCTGGAAGCCGCGTACCGCCGTGGCGGTGTCCTTGCCGAACTGGCCGTCCACGCCCGAGCCGCCCACGGCGTAGCCGCGCTTGGCCAGCATGCACTGCACCTGTACGACGCGCTGGCCGCTGTCGCCGCGGCGGGTGAGTTCGGTGCCGGAGTAGTAGGTGCAGTCGGTGAGCCACGGGGGCCTGACCGGGGCGGTCGGCGTCTTCGGCGGTTCCGTGGCCGACGGCCGGGGCTTCGTCGTCTCCGGCGGGGGAGCGGGGGCGGTGGTGCGGGTGCCGGCCTCGGCGCTGTGGTCCGAGGGGCTGGGCGAGGCGCCCGTCGTCGTCCCCTTGCTCTCCGGGACTCGGCTGGACGGTGGGGAGGAATCCGGGTGGTCGAAGCCCGGCAGGGACGTCCGGTCGTAACCGTCGCCGGTCGCACGGGCCGTGGGCGCGGCGGACCCGCTGTCGCCGGCCGACGATGGGCGGGTGGCCAAAAAGGCCGTCAGGCCGAGGGCGCACACGGTGAGTGCGGCGGCGAGGGCGGCGTAAGGTTTCAGCCGCCGCCGGGCGGGAGTTCCGGCCGCCGGTGTCGCCACCGGCGTACTCCCCGCCGCCGGCGGCCCGAAGGGCAGCTGCCCCGCCGCCGATACGCCGGGTAATGGAGCTGCTCCGGGCGACGCGAACCCCGGCATCGCAGCCACCGCCGGCCGTGGCGCCGGTAACGGACCGTCCCTCAGCGCCTCGTGAGCCCGCTGCCGGGCCAGGATGCGGCTGCCCAGCGGCTCCTGCCAGGAGGCGGACCGGGGCTGTGCCGAGGCCGCGTCGACCAGATCCTGGGGGCCGGGACGCAGGGCCGGGTCCTTGGAGAGACACGCCGTGAGGAGGTCGGCCAGAGCCGGGTCGGCCGTCCGCACCTCGGACATGACCTCGGCGTTCGGCTCCTCCGAGGCGATGCGGTGCAGGACGTCCACGCCGGTGCCGTCGCCGAAGGGGGCGTGTCCGGTGACCGCGTGGACGACCGTGCTCGCGCAGCAGAACACGTCGGAGGCCGTGTCGCAGCGGCCGTCCCTGAGGTACTCGGGGGACATGAAGGCGGGGGTGCCGACGCGGTTGCCGGTCGTGGTGATCGCGCTGGCGTCGACGGCCTGGGCGATGCCGAAGTCGACGACGTGTGCGCCCTGTCGGGTCAGGAGAACGTTGGAGGGCTTGAAGTCCCGGTGCACGATCCCGGTCGCGGCCAGCGCGCCGAGCGCCCGCCCGAGATCGGCCACCAGCCGCCAGGCGTCGTCCGGTGGCAGGACACCGCAGTCCCGCACCGCCTCCGCCAGGTTGAGACCGGGTAAGTACACGGTCGCCATCCACAGCAGCTCGCTGTCCGGCTCGAAGCCCGTGCCCAGCAGCTCGGGCGTGTAGGGCGCGCCCACGCGCGCGTGCACGGTGGCCTCCCGCTCGAACCGCCGCCGGAAGAGCAGGTCCTCGGCGTACTCGGGCCGGATGACCTTCACCGCGGCGAGCCCGGGCGTCCCGTCCCCGTGCCGCGCCAGGTAGACCCGTCCCATACCGCCCCTGCCGAGCAGCCCCAGCGGTACGTACGGTCCGACCCGGGCCGGATCGGCGGGCCGCAGCGGCACGCAACCGGTCTGCGCGACGGCGTCTGACATGGATCCCCCGGCTGTGGTCCTGGCAGCGATGCCGGAAACGGTACCGGAGGCAGGCCGCCGGCCCGACGTACCGGGCGCCCTGACCTACCCGGCGTCCGGGGAGTACCTGTGAACTCTGAGGGTCACTTCTTCGCGGCGGGGGTGTACTCCTTGAGGTAGTGGGCGACGCGGGCGGCGTAGTCGCGGTACTTCGGGGGAACACCGCCCGCGTTGTTCACGCTCTTGTACGACGTCCGGTACGCGGCGGCGACCAGCACCCGGCGGTCGCCGCGCAGCCCGGTCTCCAGGCGCGGTTCGGCGAAGCAGAGGTAGCGGGCCATGGCCGGGATGGACTCGGAGGGGGTGAGCGGCGGCCTGGGGGTCTCCTTCGCGGGGACGCCGTCGGCGCGGATCCACCAGCGCAGGATGCTCGGGGTCCAGCGGGCGATGCCGTACTCGCCCTCCCCGCCCGCGTCCGGGTCGGAGAGATCGGGGTCGAAGTCGCTCTCCACCTTCAGCATCGCGGCGATGAGCGCCGGGGTGATCTCCGGCTGGACGCAGTCGTGGGCCGAGTCGACGATGAGCTGCCGGTAGGCGACCGGGACGCCCTTGTCGGTGCGCAGTTCGGAGGCGCCGTACGTGGCGGGGGAGACCTTGCGGGACTCGCCGGTCTTGTTCCCGCCGTCGTCGCCGGGATCGCCCCAGCTGGCGACGCCGTAGCCGAGCACGGCGACGGCGGCACCGGCCGCCAGGACCGCGATGCGGCGCGAGCGGCGGCGGGCCGGGCGCAGGCGGGGCAGGAGGAAGGAGCGGTGGCCGGTGCCGGCGGCCGCCCGGACGCGGGCGAGCAGGGTGTCGCCGGAGACGCGGTCCTGGTGGGTGCGGGTCAGGCAGGCCGAGATGATCTGCCGCCAGTCGTCGGGCAGTTCGGGCGACAGGCGCAGCTCGTCGGTGCCGCGGGCGTAGGCGGCGGCCGCGTCGCGGCGGGCCGTCGCGGTCGCGCCGGGCAGCGGGAAGGAGTCGGTGAGGACGAGGTGCGCGAGGACACCGAAGGCCCAGATGTCGGCCGACGGGCGGATCCTGCGGCCCCGTTCGCCGATCTCGGTCCACAGGAGCTCGGGCGGGGTGTAGTCGGGCGTGGAGAACGCCGGGGTGTAGGCGTGGGTGCCCTCCAGCTCGGCGGCCATGTTGAAGTCGGCGAGGCGGACCGAACCGTCGTCCATCAGCAGCACGTTGGCCGGCTTCAGGTCGCCGTGCACCCAGCCGGCGCCGTGCAGCTGGGCCAGGCCCTCGCAGATCTGCGCGAGCAGCGCGGGACCGGCTTCTGGCCGGGGCTCCGCGGTGAGCAGGGCGGACAGGGAGGCCTTGGCCCGCTCCAGGACGAGGACGGTGGCGCCGTCCAGTTCCGGCCGGTCCGGGTCGTCGACCGTCAGCGTCTCGTACATCCGCACCAGGCGCGGCTGCTTCAGCCGCCGGTACAGCTCGATCTCCCGCTCGACCAGCTCACGCAGATGGGTCAGCCGGCGGGGCGTGGCCGTGCCCGTGGGCAGGAACTTCAGGGCGGCCGTCCGGGGCAGCTCCGTGCTCTCCCCGGTGCGCCGGGCCGCGTACACACTGCCGAAGGCGCCGGTCGCGAGGGGCTCGCGCACCTCCCAGACGCCGACCCGGTAGCCCTTCGGCACCGCGACGGCGTAGGGCTCGGTCACCGGGTCACCCGGCCCGGCGGCGGGCCAGCCAGGACGGCCAGGTCGTCCTCGCGGACCAGGTCGAAGCGGAGCGCCAGGGAGACCAGGGACTCCTTCTTGCCGTTGAGCCGCGGGCCGGTGTCCGCGCTCTCCGGGCCCGGTTTGAGGCGCAGTTTCACGGCGAGGTAGTCGATGTTCCACTGCACCGAGGTGCGGGACGCGGCCGGCCAGGTGGGGCGCAGGCGGTCGGCGACCTGGTCGACGGTGGGCAGCGGGGCGTGCGGGGTGCCGCGCAGGCGCGGTTCGCACAGGGCGGCCAGGACCGCGAAGTAGCGCTTGGTGCGGTCGAGGGAGAAGGCCGGTGCGGTCGTGGCGCCGTCGAGGCCGCCGGTGCCGCTCAGGTAGTCGTGGCGCGGCGCCCACACCTGGAGCGTCAGCAGGTCGCCGGCGGCGGGCAGCACGATCCGCGAGAACTCGAAGGGGATCGGCGCGTCCAGCCGCCCGGGCGCGATCTTGACGTGTTCGCCCGCGCCCTCGGGGTTCTCCACCACGTAGGTCTGGTCGCGGCTGAGGTTGCTGAGGATCCAGAAGGCGCCCTGCGCGGTGATCTCACCGGCCCGGCGGGAGACTCCGTCGTGGGTGATGCGCAGGTCGTTGCCGTGTGCGGAGCGGCCGAACGCGAGGCGTTCGCCGGGTGCGAGTCTGATCTGACTGGGGTTTCGCTCGTCCTCCGTGGTCGGCGGAGGTACCACGATGATGCTGTACAAGGTGCTCTCCCGTGCCTGACAGCCATGGACGTCAGACTAGGGCGACGCACCAGGGCCGTGCCCCCCTCGAACGGGTGAGACACGGCCCTTGGAGGCGATTGGCGCGAACTGTTCCGCCCGCCCGGTCCGTTCAGTAACGGGGGCGGTTGAACCAGGCCTTGCCGTTGGCGTTGCCGACGAACACCGCGACCAGGATGGCCAGGACGGTGTGCACCAGGCCCACGAGGATGAACGGGTAGATGCCGAGGACGGCGGTGATGATGGCGAAGACCAGGATGGTCACGCGGGCGCCGTTGCCGCCGTTCTTGAACTTCGTCGCCAGGACGGCCGCGAACACCAGCCAGGCCAGCCCGAACACCACGTAACCCCAGATCACGCCGGTCGACTGGCCGACCAGGTCCTGGAAAGCGGTGTTGTCCTTGAGGGACTCGTCGTCCTTCGCGGAATTGAGGGCCGCGGCGGCGAAGGCGAAGATGGCCACGCCGATGACCTGCAGACCGACGATGACCCACATCATCACGCGGGCCGCGCCCACGGAGCCCGGCATCGTCGTCGGCGCGGCGGGACCGCCGTACTGGGACACCGGAGGGGCCTGCGGGTAGCCGTACCCGGGCGCCTGCCCCTGCTGCTGCGGGTAGCCGTAGCCCTGCTGCGGCTGCTGCGGCTGCCCCTGGGGGGCGCCGTAGGGGTTGTTCGGGTCGCCGTAGCTCATGGGGACTTTCCTCCGTTGGTCCGAGTGCGGGGACGACGCGTGACATCCGCACGGAGGAAAATCTTCAGTATTGCGACCGTCCCCCCGTTGAGCTGCCCGCGGCACTTGTCAGGTCATCGTTCTTCACCACTGACGGGCTTGTCCAGCCGCATTTCCGATGTGTTGTGCAAGTGCAACATCACTGATCATGGGCGGATACGAGGGGAGGAGCCCCGCGGTGCCCGTATTGCGGCCGGATTGGAACCGTGGGCGGGTCATCCGCGAGGATGGGGTCATGACCGCCCAGATTCTCGATGGCAAGGCCACCGCAGCCGCGATCAAGTCCGACCTGACCGCCCGCGTGGCGGCGCTGAAGGAGAAGGGCGTCACGCCCGGCCTCGGCACGATCCTGGTCGGGGAGGACCCCGGCAGCCAGAAGTACGTCGCCGGCAAGCACCGTGACTGTGCGCAGGTCGGCATCGCCTCCATCCAGCGCGAGCTGCCGGCCTCGGCGACGCAGGAGGAGATCGAGGCCGTCGTCCGCGAGCTGAACGAGGACCCGGCCTGCACGGGTTACATCGTGCAACTGCCGCTGCCCAAGGGCATCGACGAGAACCGCATCCTGGAGCTGATGGACCCGGACAAGGACGCGGACGGCCTGCACCCGATGAACCTCGGCCGTCTGGTCCTGAACGAGCCGGCCCCCCTGCCCTGCACCCCGAACGGTGTGCTGACCCTCCTGCGTCGCTACGGCGTGGAGATCAAGGGCGCGGAGGTCGTGGTCGTCGGCCGCGGTGTGACCATCGGCCGGCCGATGCCGCTGCTGCTGACCCGGCGCAGCGAGAACGCGACCGTCACCCAGTGCCACACCGGCACGCGTGACCTGTCGGCGCACCTCAAGCGGGCGGACATCATCATCGCCGCGGCCGGTTCCGCCCATCTGATCCGCGCCGAGGACGTCAAGCCGGGCGCGGCCGTCCTCGACGTCGGTGTCTCCCGCAGCGCCGAGGGCAAGATCGTGGGCGACGTCCACCCCGACGTGGCCGAGGTCGCCGGCTTCATCTCCCCGAACCCCGGCGGAGTCGGCCCGATGACCCGCGCCCAGCTGCTCGTCAACGTGGTTGAGGCGGCGGAGCGCAGTGTCGGCTGAACGGAACGCGGCGAGCGCGGGGAGCGCGGCGAGCGCGGGCAGCGCCTCGGACGCCGGAGGCGCGGAGAGCGCCCCGGCCGTCACGGGCGCGCAGACCGTGCACGGTGAGCCGGACGCGCCCGCTGTGGCCGATGGTGACGCCGATGCCGTGGTGCGCGACGAGGACGGCGACCTCACCGTGCGGGATCCCGTCAGTGCCCCCGACGCCGAGGGGCGGCCGCGGCGGGTCACCCGGCGGTTTCCGCTGTTCACCAAGGACACCGCGCGGCCCGAGGGCGGTGGCCGCGCCGCACCCGGGGACGCGTTCGCGCCGGCGCGGCAGTGGCCCGTCCTCGCCGTGCTGGGGCTGGTCGGGCTCGGGCTGCTCGTGACCGCGCTCGGGCAGTTCCGGCTCGGGACACTGCTGATCGGCATCGCCCTGCTGGGCGGTGGCGCGATGCGCTGGCTGCTGCCGGACGTCGGCATGCTCGCCGTCCGCTCCCGGTTCACGGACATCGTCACGTACGGCGTCATGGGACTGGCGATCGTCCTGCTGGCGCTGATGGCGCAGCCGAATCCCTTGCTCCAGATCCCGTTCCTGAAGGACACACTGCACTTCACGGTCACCAGCGAGTGACGCGACGGCGGTCCGTCCTCTCCCCCGAGGGAGGACGGGCCGCCGTCACGGCCCACCCTCCTGCACGGCGAACGGCCTGTTCAACGGCTGTCAGTGCGCTGTGGCACGGAAGTGACGGTTCCGGTACGTCCGCAGGGAGATTCGGCATGAAGTGATGCAAGGACGGGTTCGGCATGGACAATCGGGACGGTCCGGGGTGTATCACGCGCGGGTCCTGTGCTTCTGTGCGCCCCCGGTCAGGGAACTGAGATCCTGGGTGGGCGCATCCCTGTGGGTAGCCAGAACGGGGACTCGGCCGAGGCCGCCGACGCGCGGGGGCGTACAGCGCGGGAAACAACAGCACGTACCGGGGGGAAGAGGGGGACGCAATGCCTCGTTGGAGGACCTTGCCGGATGAGCTCGATCCGCAGATCAGGGAGTTCACCAGCCAGCTGCGCAGACTCGTGGACCGCAGCGGTCTGAGCATCGCGTCGGTGGCGGACCGCACGGGCTACAGCAAGACGTCGTGGGAGCGTTATCTGAACGGCCGGCTTCTCGCGCCCAAGGGTGCGATCGTGGCGCTGGCCGAGGTCACCGGGACCAACCCGATGCACCTCACCACCATGTGGGAGCTCGCCGAGCGCGCCTGGAGCCGCTCGGAGATGCGGCACGACATGACGATGGAGGCCATACGGATCTCCCAGGCGCGCGCCGCGCTGGGCGAGTTCGGCGGGCAGGACTTCGGGACTCCGCCGGCCGGTGCCAAGGGCGACGGCAAGGCGGCCGCCGCGGGCGGTGGCGGGGCGGGCCGCCGAAGCGGCAGCGCCACGGTGACGCCGGGGATCGCGGGCCCGGCGGGTGTCGCCTCGACCGTGCCGCCGCAGCCGACGGCGCCCGAGGTGCAGGACTCCACCGGCAGCGACGGGACCGGGGTCAACTCGTGGGGTGTGGCCGGGTACCAGGGGCCGTCCCAGGGCCGTGGCCGTACCGCCGGCACGGGGCCCGGCACCACGCGGATGCCGGGCGTCGGGCCGGACGCGTACGGCACGCCGCCGCGGGACGCGGTCCCGGCGGGCGCGGGTGGTTCCGGGGGCACGGGCGGCTCCGGTGGGTCCGGGCGCTCCGGCAGCTCTGCCGGCAAGCGGCGGACCGCGACCTTCGTCGCGGGTGTCGTGGGTGTGCTCGTGGTGATCGCCGGCGCGTTCTACCTCACCGGTGGCGGTGGTGACGACGAGGCCAAGGGCGGCACGAAGTCGCCCTCGCCGAGCGCCACCACGAACCAGGAGCTGCCGCCCGGCGTGAAGTGCAGCGGCGACGGCTGCACCGGCAAGGACGCGGAGAACATGGGGTGCAGTGGTGACCTGGTGACCACGGCCCGGACCGCGACCGTCGGCACGACCGTCGTCGAGGTCCGCTACAGCGAGACCTGCAAGGCGGCCTGGGGCCGTATCACCCAGGCGGCCCAGGGCGACGAGGTCCAGATCAGCGCGGGCAAGGCGAAGCAGACCGGCAGCATCACGGCCACCGGCGACACCATCGCGTACACCCCCATGGTCTCGGTCAAGAACGCCACCGACGCCAAGGCGTGCGCCACCCTGGCCTCCGGCCGGCAGGGCTGCACGGAGTAGGAGGGCGACCGACCGCCTGACATCTGGCGGGGGTGGCTTCCGGCGGCGCGCCTGGCCCCGGCCGGGGCGATCCTGCCGAGGGGCCGGGGTCCGACGGGCGCCTGGCACGCTCCCCTTGCCGCCGACGGGGCGCGGGGCTTCTGGCCGCCGGTGGTGCTCCGTGCGCGGCGGGCCACCCGGTGCCCGCCCGGCTTGCGGCCGGAGACCTCGGCGCCGGTGAGTGCCCGGCATGTGGCGGGCGCCTCGCGCCGAGTGGGGCCGAGCACTTGGCGGCAGCGCCCGAGAGGGCCTGCCCCCGGCGGGCGCGCCTGGCTTCCGGCCGGGGGCAAGGTTGCGGTTGTGTTCTGCGTGCGGAGGGCCGCCGTTCCTGCTGGGCGCCGGGCAAGCGGGGGCGCCTCGCGCTGGGTGGGTCCCAGCGCTTGGCGGCAGCGCGCGAGGGGGCCTGCCCCCCGGCGGGCGCGCCTGGCTTCCGGCCGGGGGCAAGGTTGCGGTTGTGTTCTGCGTGCGGAGGGCCGCCGTTCCTGGTGGGCGCCGGGCACACGGGGGCGCCTCGCGCCGGGTGGGGCCCAGCGGCCTTGCTGTAGCGCTCGAGGAGCACTACCCCTGCGGGCGGCCGGCATCCGGCCGAGGGTCAGGGGCCGGTGGGCGTCGGTGGAACGTGGGGCGCTTCGCGCGGGGGCGGGCCCGTCCCGACTGGTCGCAGTGGCGGATACCGGGCGGAGGGTCCGGCGGCAGGAACGGGCGCGGGAGAAATTTTGGTGAGGGTGGCATGCGTGGGGGGATCGGGGGCACGCGAACCGTACCCCCACGGGAGTCCGGCTTGGTCGGTTCCCCCCCGGCGGCCGCCTTCGTCCTCCTCTCCCGGACGGGCGGCCGCCTTTTGTTCGGGTGTCGGGTGGGTTGTGGGGTGGGCCACACCGACCTGGCCGTGCGGGATCCCGGATGCGCGATAGCCTGACCGCTGGATGGATCTCTTGACGCCAAGAGATCGATCAAACGTCCGGGGCAGGGACGCCCCACCGCCAGCTGTCATACGGAGAACGCCATGACCCGCACTCCCGTGAACGTCACCGTCACCGGCGCGGCCGGCCAGATCGGTTACGCCCTGCTCTTCCGCATCGCCTCCGGTCAGCTGCTCGGCGCGGACGTGCCGGTGAAGCTGCGCCTGCTGGAGATCACGCCCGCCCTGAAGGCGGCGGAGGGCACGGCCATGGAGCTGGACGACTGCGCGTTCCCGCTCCTGCAGGGCATCGACATCACGGACGACCCGAACGTCGCCTTCGACGGCACGAACGTGGGCCTGCTCGTCGGCGCCCGCCCCCGCACCAAGGGCATGGAGCGCGGCGACCTGCTGGAGGCCAACGGCGGCATCTTCAAGCCGCAGGGCAAGGCCATCAACGACCACGCCGCGGACGACGTCAGGGTCCTCGTCGTCGGCAACCCGGCCAACACCAACGCGCTCATCGCCCAGGCCGCCGCGCCGGACGTACCCGCCGAGCGGTTCACGGCCATGACCCGCCTGGACCACAACCGCGCCCTGACCCAGCTCGCGAAGAAGACCGGTTCCACGGTCGCCGACATCAAGCGGCTCACCATCTGGGGCAACCACTCCGCCACCCAGTACCCGGACATCTTCCACGCCACGGTGGCCGGCAAGAACGCCGCCGAGGTCGTCAACGACGAGAAGTGGCTGGCCGAGGACTTCATCCCGACCGTCGCCAAGCGCGGCGCCGCCATCATCGAGGCCCGCGGCGCGTCCTCGGCCGCGTCGGCCGCCAACGCCGCCATCGACCACGTCTACTCCTGGGTCAACGGCACCGCCGACGGCGACTGGGTCTCGATGGGTATTCCGTCGGACGGTTCGTACGGCGTCCCGGAGGGTCTGATCTCCTCCTTCCCGGTCACCTGCAAGGACGGCAAGTACGAGATCGTCCAGGGCCTGGAGATCAACGAGTTCTCCCGCGCCCGGATCGACGCCTCCGTCAAGGAGCTCGAGGAGGAGCGCGAGGCGGTCCGCGGCCTCGGCCTCATCTGAACCTGACGCAGATCTCCGCATCGATCCCCGGGCCGCCGCGCCGGCCCGGGGATCGATGCGTTCGGGGATCGATGCGCGGTGCAGACCTTGTGTCCATCGCCGCCGCACAGCGAGCCCTCCCGGCATACCGCTTCCACGGGCCTCGCCGGTCACTCTATGCTGATGGCTCCTCAACTCAAGGTCGTAACAAGGTTCTTTTCGCGCATCGGGGGAGTGGCGTGAGCACCGCATACGTGCCGCAGCAACCGCAGCCGACACACGCCGGCGCACCACCGGCACCGCCGCCCACGGCGCCGCACGCCAGCGAGGCGACCCGGCTGCTGTGCGCGGGCACCTATCTGGACTCCGGGTACCGGGACCGCGTCATCGAGCAGCTGCATCTCAACGAGCAGCGGATCGTGGCCCCCTCGCTCGGCTTCGACGCGGCCCGCGTCCTCGCCCACGCCCTGCGGGCCCGGCGCCACGAGCTGTTGTGGGCCGGGGCGATCCTCGGCCTGTGGATCATCGGCGCGGCGCTGACCGGGGGTCTGCTGGCGGTCTTTCTGGGCCCCAGCCTCTTCCTCGCGATCGCGTCCTGGGTCAGGGGCAGCGCCGACCGGCCGCCCCTGTACCGCAGGGTGCCGGCCTTCCTGTTCCGCTGGTGGGGCCGCATCGGCTTCGCCTGGCTGCTGGTCGCCACGGTGATCACGGCCTTCGGCGGCAACGACGACGGCTCCTCGTACGGATCGTCGTACGACTCGTATGACTCGTACGACTCCTCCGGCGCGTACGGCGACGGCACGCCGGACCTGTCCGATGTGCTGGTCCCCACCTCCAGCGAGCTGGGTGAGCTGTTCGAGCCCTGGCAGGCCTGGCTCGGGCTGGTCATGTTCGTGCTCATCGCGCTGTGCACGGCCGCGCAGCGCGGCCAGTTCGCCCGGGTGCTGGCCGCCGAACTGTCCCCGCAGCGCTTCCCGGACGCCGCCGGTGACCCCGCGGAGCAGGACGAGGGACAGCGGTTCCAGCGACTGAAGGACCGCATCCGGCTGGAACAGCACGCCCCGCTGATCATGTACCACGAGGCGCGTCCGTTCTGCGGGGCCGGTGTGGCCTACGAGACCTGGGTCCTCGCCGTCGAGCTGCGGCCTGACGGCATGAAGAAGCAGCAGCCGATCAGCAACCGGACGGTGCTGGAGAGGGTCCGGCCGCTGCTCGAGCAGCTGCGGCTGCCCTCCGAGTACGCCGGTCTGTCGGTGCGTGACCGGCTGCGCTGGCTGGAGATCGACGAGTGCGTGTTCCTGCCCGCGGAGGGGCTGCGGCGGCGCGACGAGGCGCCGTACCACCCGCAGGCCTTCGAGGAGCACCGGGCGCGCGCGGTCGAGGAGGGCGGCGAGAAGCGGCGCCACTTCTTGCGCATCCGCGTCGGTGGCTGGGAGGAGGAGCTGGTCGTCACCGTCTTCGTGCGCATCCACACCCAGGGCGGCATGCTCATGCTTGAGATCGCCCCGCATGTGCTGCTGCCGGTGCGCGAGGACTTCAAGGACGCCGACCGTACGGCCCACCGCTTCCGCCACAACAACGTGTTCGGCAAGGCGGCCTGGGCCGTCGCCCGGGTGCCCGGCTCGGTGGCCCGCTCCCTGGTCGCCCTCGGCAAGGGCGTGCTGTACGCGTGGCGGCTGCTGACCGGCGGCTACGCGGAGGCGTTGCCCGACGGACCCGCCCTGTCGGTACGGGAACTGGGCTCGGTGCGGGGCGGGTCCCTCTTCCAGGAGATGGACGTCCAGCGCTACCTCAAGAGCATCCAGGACCGCGTCGCGAACGGGGTGAAGGCCGCGATCGCCGACGCCGGTTACCAGACCGGCGAGTTCGTCCAGAAGATCGTCAACATCAGCAGCGGCGGCGTGAACATCGAGGGCGGTGTCGAGGGCAGCACCTTCGCCGTCGGCAGCCACGCCTCCGCCTCCACCACCACGTCCGGCGGCGCCGCGCCGCAGAAAGGGGCCGACACCGATGGCAACGAATGAGCCCAGCGTCAGCATCGGCGGCAATGTCGAGCGCAGCACCTTCGCCATCGGCAGCCACGCGCACGCCGAGAGCCACCACGGCACCTCGGCCCCTCGCGACGAGGCCGCCGAGGAGCTGCTGAAGGCCGTACGGGAACTGCGGGCCGATCTGACCCGGGTGCGGCAGAGCGAGGAGGCCGCGCAGCTGGACACCGCCCTGGCGGAGACCGAGGACGAGATCAGCCGAACCGGCAGGGCTGGTGAGGGCCGCCTCCAGCGGTTGCGGGACGTGCTCGGGGACGCCCAGACCGTCCTGACGCTGTTCGCGTCGGCCGGGGCGGTGGCCGGGCTGCTGGGGATGTGACGTCCGGGGGCGTGGCGCACGGAGACAAGGCGCGCGGAGACAAGGCGCGCGGCGAGGTGGGAGGAACCTCATGAGCGGGGGACAGCGGTACTGGAACGAGGAGACGCAGCGCTGGGAGGACGGCACCGAGGGGGCCGCTAAGGTCACCCCGCCGCCCCCGCCGCCCCCGCCGCGCCCGGACTTCACGCCCCTTGCACCGCACACGGCTGATCAGCCCGAAAGCGGCGCCTGGTCCACGTCCGAGCTGCCGCAGGATCCACCGCTCGGCGGCGCCTGGCCGCCCGCGGACCCGGCGGCACCCCCACCGGCGGCCGTCACCCGCGGATACAGCCGCCGGCTCGTGTGGTCCGTGCTGGGCGGCGCCGCCGCGGTCGGAGTCGCCGTGGCGCTGGTGCTGACCCTGCCGGCCGGCGGCGACGGCACGGACGACCGCGACGACAAGGCGGCGAGCGCGTCCCCGACCACCGGCAGCCCGACGTCCACCACCGAGGAGCCCGAGCCGACCACCGAGGAGACGGCCTCGCCGTCCGACCCGGCCACCGAACTCCCCGCCGACTACGAGCTCTACGAGGACGCCGAGGGCTTCACCATCGCCCGGCCCGTGGGCTGGACGCGGAAAGCGGTGGCCTCCCAGCACGGCATGGACGTGGTCAACTACCGCAGCTCCGACGGCGAACGGCGACTGCAGGTGTTCGAGGTGGCGGAAGCCTCCCCCGACGAGTCCTTCGAGCTGTTCCTCTCCGACGAAACCCCCAAGGCCGAGGGCTTCCGGAAGCTCGACCTGAACCACATGAACGACGGCGGGCTCACCGCCGCCCGGCTCGAATACCTCGCCGACTCCATCGACGGCGAGCCCGAGGTCGGCACCTGGCACATCGTCGACGAGCGCTTCGTGGCCCCGGACGGCAAGGTGTACGCCATCGCCGCCTACGGCCCCGACGCGGACGGCCGCGACGACGAACACGAGCTGCTCGACATCGCGCTCGCCCACTTCTGCCCGCCGAACACGATCTGCGGGACGGGGACGGGGACGGGGACGGGGACGGTGTCGCAGACGGACGTCGTCCTGGGCTGAACCTGTGAGATACGTCCAGGTTTGTCCGCATCTTCAGTGATGCAGCGCACTTTCAGCCATGGATTGCGCATGCAACCGGGCGCCCCGGGCAGGCGCACTCGGTCTCTTAGTGACACGTGTGTGACACAGGGGCGCTGATCAGGAACGGAAGGCGAAAGCGATCATGGCGGAAAGCAACGAACTGCAGGCGCGCAGCACCATCCACGCGGGCGGGGAATGGCGTGCGGCCGTCTCCGGCGCCACGCGCGAGATCCTCGACCCCGCGGACGCCCTGCCGTTCGCCGTGGTCGCGGAGGGTGACGAGAAGGACACCGATCTGGCGATCGCCGCCGCCCGGCGCGCCTTCGACGAGGGGGAGTGGCCGCGGACGCCCGTCGCGGAGCGGGCCGCGCTGCTGCGGCGGGTCGCCGACCTGCTCGTGCGCGACCGCGAGCAGCTCGGGCTGCTGGAGAGCCGCGACGCCGGCAAGACCGTCGAGGAGGGGCGCGTCGACATCGACTGCGTCGCCGACGCCTTCCGGTACTTCGCCGACCTGGTCGCCGGCGAGTCGCCCGGCCGGGTCGTGGACGCCGGCTCGTCCGACATCCACAGCGTCGTCGTGCACGAGCCCATCGGCGTCTGCTCGATGATCACGCCCTGGAACTACCCGCTGCTCCAGGCCAGCTGGAAGATCGCCCCGGCCCTGGCCGCCGGCAACACCTTCGTCATCAAGCCGAGCGAGATCACCCCGATGACGACCATCGCGCTGATCGAGCTGCTCGTCGAGGCCGGACTGCCCGCCGGGGTCGCCAACATCGTCACCGGGCCGGGCCATTCGGTCGGCGCCCGGCTCTCCGAGCACCCCGACGTCGACCTGGTCTCCTTCACCGGCGGCCTGATCAGCGGCACCAAGGTGGCCCAGGCCGCCGCGCCGACCGTGAAGAAGGTCGCCCTCGAACTCGGCGGCAAGAACCCCAACGTGGTCTTCGCCGACGCCTGTGCCACCGACGAGGACTTCGACACCGCCGTCGACCAGGCCCTCAACGCCGCCTTCATCCACAGCGGCCAGGTCTGCTCGGCGGGCGCCCGCCTCATCATCGAGGAGTCCGTGCGGGACCGCTTCGTCACCGAACTCGCCCGCAGGGCCGAGAAGATCCGCCTCGGCCGCGGCACCGTGGACGGCGTCGAGTGCGGCCCGCTGGTCTCCGAACAGCAGCGCGCCAAGGTCGAGATGTACGTCGAGTCCGCCCTGAAGGAGGGCGCGGTGCTGCGCTCCGGCGGCAAGCGCCCCGAGCCGTCCCCCGAGCGTCCGGAGAACGGCTACTTCTACGAGCCGACCGTCCTCGACCACTGCCACCGCGAGATGCGCGTCGTGCGGGAGGAGGTCTTCGGGCCGGTCCTCACCGTCGAGACCTTCCGTACCGAGGACGAGGCCGTCGCCCTCGCCAACGACACCGAGTACGGCCTCGCGGGCGGCGTCTGGACCACCGACGCGGGCCGCGCCCGGCGCGTGGCCGGCCGGCTGCGGCACGGCACGATCTGGATCAACGACTTCCACCCCTACCTGCCGCAGGCGGAATGGGGCGGTTTCGGCAAGAGCGGAGTGGGCCGCGAACTCGGCCCGGCCGGCCTCGCCGAGTACCGCGAGACCAAGCACGTCTACCAGAACCTCGCGCCGAAGCCGGTGCGCTGGTTCGCGGGCTGACTCCCCACCCAGGGCCGCCCTGCTCCCTCCGAGCCCCGTCCCTTCGTCCCCTCTGGTTCATCCCCTCTGGAGCAAGCACGCCATGTCCCACAACCATGAGTACGACTATGTCGTGATAGGCGGCGGAACAGCCGGTTCCGTCATTGCCTCCCGCCTGACCGAGAACCCCGACGTCTCCGTCGCCGTCATCGAGGGCGGCCCCAGCGACGTCGGCCGCGACGACGTGCTGACCCTGCGCCGCTGGATGGGCCTGCTGGGCGGCGAACTCGACTACGACTACCCCACCACCGAGCAGCCACGCGGAAACTCGCACATCCGGCACAGCCGGGCCCGGGTCCTCGGCGGCTGCTCCTCGCACAACACGCTGATCGCGTTCAAGCCGCTGCCCGCCGACTGGGACGAGTGGGAGGCCGCCGGCGCCAAGGGCTGGGGCGCGGTGCAGATGGAGGCGTACTTCGCGCGCCTGCTCAACAACATCGTCCCGGTCGACGAGCAGGACCGGAACGCCATCGCCCGCGACTTCGTCGACGCGGCCCAGGAGGCGCTCGGCGTCCCGCGCGTCGAGGGCTTCAACCAGAAGCCGTTCACCGAGGGCGTCGGCTTCTTCGACCTCGCCTACCACCCCGAGAACAACAAGCGGTCCTCCGCGTCGGTGGCGTATCTGCACCCGGTGATGGACGAGCGCCCCAACCTGACGATCCTGCTGGAGACCTGGGCGTACAAGCTGGAGCTGGACGGCAACCGCGCCGAGGGCGTACACGTGCGCACCAAGGACGGCGAGGAGATCCTCGTCAAGGCGCGCAACGAAGTGCTGCTGTGCGCCGGAGCCGTCGACTCGCCCCGGCTGCTGATGCACTCCGGCATCGGCCCGAAGGCGGACCTGGAGAAGCTCGGCATCCCCGTCACGCACGACCTGCCGGGCGTCGGCGAGAACCTGCTCGACCACCCCGAGTCGGTCATCGTCTGGGAGACCAACGGCCCCATCCCGGAGAACTCCGCGATGGACTCGGACGCGGGCCTGTTCGTGCGCCGCGACCCCGAACTGCCGCACCCGGACCTGATGTTCCACTTCTACCAGATCCCCTTCACGGACAACCCGGAGCGACTGGGCTACCAGCGGCCGGAGTTCGGCGTCTCGATGACCCCGAACATCCCCAAGCCGAAGAGCCGCGGCCGGCTGTACCTGACCAGCGCCGACCCCGAGGTCAAGCCCGCCCTGGACTTCCGCTACTTCACCGACGAGGACGACTACGACGGCCGCACCCTCGTCGACGGCATCAAGATCGCCCGCGAGATCGCCAAGACCGAACCGCTGGCCGGCTGGCTCAAGCGCGAGGTGGCCCCCGGCCCGGACGTCACCGGTGACGAGGAGCTCGGCGAGTACGCCCGCAAGGTCGCCCACACCGTCTACCACCCCGCCGGCACCTGCAAGATGGGCGACGCCGGCGACCGGCTCGCCGTCGTCGACCCCGAGCTGCGCATCCGCGGCCTGGAGGGCATCCGCATCGCCGATGCCTCCGTGTTCCCCACCATGACCACCGTGAACCCGATGATCGGGGTGCTCATGGTCGGGGAGCGTGCCGCCGAGCTGATCGGTGGTGGTGCCAAGTGACCGCGACCCTCGAACCCCCCACGGAGCAGACCATGGACACGACCCCCGTCTTCTCGGTGGAGGGCCTGTGGAAGGTGTTCGGCCCCAAGGCCGACCGCGTTCCGGGCGACCCCGAGCTCACCGCCCTCGACCCCGCCGAGCTGCGCGCCCGCACCGGCTGCACGGCCGCCGTCCGCGACGTCAGCTTCGACGTGCGCAAGGGCGAGGTCTTCGTCGTCATGGGCCTGTCGGGCTCCGGCAAGTCCACGCTGGTGCGCTGTCTGACCCGGCTGATCGAGCCGACCGCCGGCACGATCGCCATCGACGGCGAGGACGTCCGCGCCATGGACCGCTCCCGGCTGCGCGAACTGCGCCGCCACCGCGCCGCCATGGTCTTCCAGCACTTCGGCCTGCTGCCGCACCGCACGGTCATCGACAACGTCGCCTACGGCCTGGAGATCCAGGGCATGGGCAAGTCCGAGCGGCGCGAGCGGGCCGCCGAGGTCGTCGCCAAGGTCGGCCTGGAGGGCATGGAGCAGCGCCGCCCCGGCCAGCTCTCCGGCGGCCAGCGGCAGCGCGTCGGCCTCGCCCGCGCCCTCGCCGTCGACCCCGAAGTGCTCCTCTTCGACGAGCCGTTCAGCGCGCTCGACCCGATGATCCGGCGCGACATGCAGGAGGAGGTCGTCCGGCTGCACCAGGAAGAGGGCCGCACGATGGTCTTCATCACCCACGACCTCCAGGAGGCCCTGAAGCTGGGCGACCGCATCGCCCTGATGCGTGACGGCCGGGTCGTGCAGCTCGGCACGCCGGAGGAGATCGTCGGCTCGCCCTCCGACGACTACGTCCGCGAGTTCGTCCGGGACGTCCCGCGCGAGCAGGTCATGACCGTCCGTACGGCCATGCGCCGCCCCACCGCCGACCAGGACGGCAGCGGACCGGCGGTCCGGCCCGAGGCGACGGTCTCCGAGGCCATCGAGGCGGTCGCCCGCGCCGGCGCACCGGCCCGTGTCATGGACAAGGGCCGCTGCGTGGGCGTGGTCGACTCCGACACCCTGCTCGGCGTCGTCGCCGGCACGGAGCAGCCCGCCCCGCCGGGGGCCGAGCAGCCCAAGGAGGCGGTGTGATGGCGACGATCACCGCGTCCCCGCCGCGTATCGGCCTGCCCGGCGTCCTCAAGCGCCCGGCCGTCCGCAAGCTTCTCTTCCTGGCCCTCGCGGCCGCGATCCTCGTCCCGCTGGCCAACGCCCGCTGGGCGAGCGGCACCTGGCCGAGCGCCCTGACCGTCGACTTCTCCGAGCCGCTCGCCAAGGCCAGCGACTGGATCATCGACAACCGCGACAGCCACCCGTTGTTCCTGTACTTCCTCGGCCACGTCAGCAACGTCGTCGTCATCGCCGTACGGGCCGTCTACCTCACCCTCCTGGCCATCGGCTGGGCGGGCGTCACGGCCCTGGGCGCGCTGGTCGCCTGGCGCGTCGCGGGCATCCGGCTCGCCCTCGGTACGGGCACCGCGTTCCTGGCCTGCGGCCTGCTCGGCATGTGGGTGCCGACCATGCAGACGCTCGCCCTGATGGTCGTCGCGGTCGTCGCGTCGGTCGTGGTGGGCCTGCTGCTCGGGCTCGCCGCCGGGCTGTCCGACCGGATGGACCGCGTCCTGCGCCCTGTCCTGGACACCATGCAGGTCCTCCCGGCCTTCGCCTACCTGCTGCCGGTCGTGCTGATCTTCGGTATCGGCGTCCCGGCGGCCGTCCTGGCCACCGTCATCTACGCCGCCCCGCCCATGGCCCGGCTGACCTCGCTCGGTCTGCGCGGCGCCGACAAGGAGGTGCTGGAGGCGGTCGCGTCACTCGGTTCCACGGCACGCCAGCGGCTGCTGACCGCCCGTCTCCCGCTGGCCCGCAAGGAACTCCTCCTCGGCGTCAACCAGACGATCATGATGGCGCTGTCCATGGCCGTCATCGCGGCCGTCATCGGCGCGGGCGGTCTCGGTGACCGCGTCTACCAGGCGCTGGCCTCGGTCGACGTGGGCGCCGCGCTCGCCGCCGGTATCCCGATCGTGCTGCTGGCCGTCGTCCTGGACCGCGTCACGGGCGCGGCGGGGGAGCGGCTCGGCGCCGAACCGGAGCCCCGGAGCGGGCTCGGCTGGCTGTACGCCCTGGCCGGTGTCGTCGCCGTGGCGGTCGCCGGGCGTCTCGCGGGCCGGCTCGACTGGCCCGACTCCTGGGTCGTCGGCATCGCCGAGCCCGTCAACCGCGTGGTCGACTGGATGACCGCGCACCTGTACTCGGGTGTCCCCGTGATCGGCGGCACCGCCGACTGGGCGGGCCACTTCACCACCTGGGTCCTCGACCCGATGCGCGACGGCCTGCAGGGGCTGCCCTGGTGGTCGGTCCTGCTGATCGTCGCCGCGCTGGCCTGGGTGATCGGCACCTGGCGCACCGCGCTGACCGCCGTCCTCGCCATGGCCGCGATCGGCGCGCTCGGCGTCTGGAAGCCGTCCCTCGACACCCTGTCCCAGGTCCTCGCCGCCGTCGCCGTCACCCTCGTCGTGGGCTTCGCCACCGGCATTGCTGCGGCCCGCAGCGACCGCCTGGAACGGCTGCTGCGCCCGGTCCTGGACGTCTTCCAGACGATGCCGCAGTTCGTGTACCTGATCCCGGTCGTCGCCCTGTTCGGCGTCGGCCGCGCACCGGCCGTCGCGGCCGCGATCGTGTACGCGCTCCCGGCCGTCGTCCGCATCACCACCCAGGGCCTGCGCCAGGTCGACCCGGCCGCCCTGGAGGCCTCCGGCTCGCTCGGCGCGACCAGCTGGCAGCAGCTGAAGCAGGTCCAGCTCCCGCTGGCCCGTCCGGCCCTGCTGCTCGCCGTCAACCAGGGCCTGGTCCTGGTCCTCGCCGTCGTCGTCATCGGCGGCCTGGTCGGCGGTGGCGCGCTCGGCTACGACGTCGTCTTCGGCCTCGCCCAGGGCGACCTGGCGACCGGACTGGTGGCCGGCGCGGCGATCGTCTGCCTCGGTCTGATGCTCGACCGGGTGACCCAGCCCACCGAACGCCGCGCGAAGAAGGGAGCGTGACATGCGATTCCGTACCTCCGCCGCGGTCGCCGCGGTGAGCTCCCTGGCGCTGCTCACCGGCTGCGGTGCCGCCGACATGACCAAGCAGGCCTCGCCGTTCGCCAACGCGCAGGGCGCCAAGACCGTGACCCTGTCCGTACAGTCCTGGGTGGGCGCCCAGGCCAACGTGGCCGTCGCCCAGTACATCCTGGAGCACGAGCTGGGCTACCGCGTCGACACCGTCCAGGTCGACGAGGTGCCCGCCTGGGACGCCCTCAGCCAGGGCCGCGTCGACGCGATCCTGGAGGACTGGGGCCACCCCGAGCAGGAGCAGCGGTACGTCAAGGACAAGAAGACGATCACCGACGGCGGTGAACTCGGCGTCACCGGTCACATCGGCTGGTTCGTCCCGACGTACCTCGCCAAGCAGCACCCGGACATCACCGACTGGAAGAACCTCAACAAGTACTCCCACCTGTTCCGCACCCCGGAGAGCGGCGACAAGGGCCAGCTGATGGACGGCTCGCCGTCCTACGTCACCAACGACAAGGCGCTGGTGAAGAACCTGAAGCTGGACTACCAGGTGGTGTTCGCCGGGTCCGAGGCCGCGCAGATCACGCAGATGCGGCAGTTCGCCAAGGAGAAGAAGCCCTTCCTCACCTACTGGTACTCGCCGCAGTGGCTCTTCAAGAAGGTCCCGATGACCGAGGTGAAGCTGCCGCCGTACAAGGAGGGCTGCGACGCCGACCCGGAGAAGGTCGCCTGCGCCTATCCGCACACGCCGCTGAAGAAGTACCTGAACTCGGGCTTCGCGAAGAACGGCGGCAAGGCGGCGGCCTTCCTGAAGAAGTTCAAGTGGACGACCGAGGACCAGAACGAGGTCTCCCTGATGATCGCCGACAAGAAGATGACGCCGGAGGACGCGGCGAAGAAGTGGGTGGACAGCCACAAGTCCACGTGGAAGAAGTGGCTGTCCTGAGCACTCCTAGGGTCGCAGCCCGGCGGCGATCTCCCGCAGCGCGCGGGCGGCCCGCCGCTGGAGCCCCGGCCCGAAGGTGATCCGGGTGGCCCCTCGCGCGCCGAGTTCGGCGGGCGAGGGGCCTCTGCCCGGCACGGCACCCACGTTGATCGGCCCCTGGATGCCGGCCCGCAGCAGCGGCAGCACCTCCGGCGGGGCCCCGATCGGGTAGACGCAGTCGGCGCCCGCGGCGACGTACAACGCCGCCCGTTCGATGGCCTGTCGGGGATCGGCGACCCCGCGGGCGAAGGTGTCCACGCGCGCGTTGACGAAGAGCCGGTCGCCGGCCGCCTCCCGTACCTCGGCCAGCCAGTCGGCGTGCGCACGGGGCTCCTTGAGCACCCCGCCCTCGGAGTCCTCCAGGTTGCAGCCCACCGCCCCCGCCTCCAGCAGCCGCTCCACGAGCTCCTTCGGCGGGAGCCCGTACCCGCCCTCCACGTCCGCCGACACCGGCACGTCGACGGCCCGGACGATCCGGGCTACGGCCGCGAACATCTCGTCGGCGGGGACCTGCCCGTCCTCGTAGCCGAGGGAGGCGGCGACCCCGGCACTGGGCGTGGCGAGCGCCGGGAACCCGGCCTCGGCGAACACCCGGGCGCTGGCCGCGTCCCACGGCCCGGGCAGCACGAGGGGATCGCCGGGCGCCCGGTCGTGGTGCAGGGCGCGGAACATCTCGGCCTTGCTCATGGCGTGTGACCTCCCGGCGGAATCCGGCGGCTGACCATCACCCGGTTCCAGTTGTTGATGGCGACGACCAGGCCGATCAGATGGGCGAGCCCGACCTCGTCGAAGTGCTGGGTGGCCTGCTCGTACACCTCGTCCGGCACGAAACCTCCCTCGGAGCCGGAAGCCTGGGAGGTGCCCCCGGTCAGGACCGTCACGGCCTCCGTCAGTGCCAGCGCGGCCCGCTCCCGCTCGTCGAAGACGTCCCCGGCCTCCTCCCACGCGGCCAGCAGATCGAGCTGCTTCTCCCCGACCCCGTACTCGCGGGCGATGGCCAGGTGCATGTCGAGGCAGAACGCGCAGTGGTTGAGCTGCGAGGCGCGGATCACCACGAGTTCGGCCAGGGCCGGGTCGCCCAGGCCCTGCTTGGCGGCCTTGCTGAGCGCGGACATGGCCCGGCCCACCGCCGGGTCCAGCAGCCCGGTCCGCACCGTCACTTGTACTGGCCCGGCTGGTAGTGCCCCGGCACCATCCGGCAGGTCACACCGAACCGGTTCCAGGCGTTGATCGCCGTGATCGCGGCGATCAGCTGCGACAGCTCGGCCTCCTCGAAGTGCTCGGCCGCGTTCTCGTACACCTCGTCCGGCACAAAACCGTCCGTCAGGACCGTCACGGCCTCCGTCAGCTCCAGGGCCGCGAGCTCCTTCGGGGTGTAGAAGTGCCGCGACTCGTCCCAGGCGCTGAGCTGCACGATCCGCTCGACGCTCTCGCCCGCCGCGAGGGCGTCCTTGGTGTGCATGTCGATGCACAGGGCACAGTGGTTGATCTGGGAGGCGCGGATCTTCACCAGCTCGTACAACGTGTGGTCGAGGCCCTGCCGGGCGGCCATGTCCAGCCGGACCATCGCCTTGTAGACCTCGGGCGCGTGCTTGGCCCACTCCAGGCGGGCGGGCTGCTCAGGGGCGTACTCCACAGTCGTCGTGCCGGCCGTGTCATCGCTGTGCGTGGTCGTCATGCCCTCGATCCTAGGAAGCAAGCAGCCCAGGGGTATGGTCCATTTTCATGGCGGATCAATGGGCCACTCTGGGCATCGACCTGCACCTGGAGCCGACCGGTCCGGGCCTGCGGCGGGGGCTGACCGACGCCTTGCGCGAGGCGGTGCGCTCCGGCCGGCTGGCCCCCGGCACCCGGCTGCCCTCCTCCCGCGCGCTCGCCGCCGACCTGGGCATCGCCCGCAACACGGTCGCCGACGCCTACGCCGACCTGGTCGCCGAGGGCTGGCTCACCGCCCGCCAGGGCTCGGGGACCCGGGTCGCCGACCGGACGGTGGTCCCGCCGGCCGGCACGGCACCCCACGCCCGCGCACGCAGCCGCCCCGTCTACGACCTGCGCCCCGGCAGCCCCGACCTCGCGTCCTTCCCGCGCGCGCTGTGGCTCAAGGCGGCCCGCCGCGCCCTCACCGCCGCCCCCCACGATGCGCTGGACTACGGCGACCCCCGTGGCCGCCCCGAGCTGCGGGCCGCCCTCGCCGGCTACCTCTCCCGGGCCCGGGGCGTGCGCGCCGACCCCGAACGGATCGTGGTGTGCGCCGGGTTCGCACACGGCCTGAAACTGCTCGGCGCGGTCCTGCGGGCGCGCGGGGCACGGACGGTCGCCGTCGAGTCGTACGGGCTCGACGCGCACCGGAGGATCCTGGCCGCGTCCGGCCTGCGCACGGTCCCGCTGCCCTTCGACCGGCTGGGCACCGACCCTGCCGCGTTGTCCGCCGCCGACGCGGTCCTCCTCACCCCCGCCCACCAGTTCCCCATGGGCGTCCCCCTGCACCGCGACCGCCGCGCGGCCGTCGTGGACTGGGCGCGCCGCACCGGAGGGCTGGTCCTGGAGGACGACTACGACGGCGAGTTCCGCTACGACCGTCAGCCCGTGGGCGCGCTCCAGGGCCTGGACCCCGACCGGGTGGTCTACCTGGGCACGGCGAGCAAGTCCCTGGCCCCCGGGCTGCGGCTGGCCTGGATGGTGCTGCCGCCGGGCCTCGCGCAGGAGACGACCGCGGCCAAGGGCGGGACCGAGATCTGCGGGGTGCTGGACCAGCTGACCCTGACCGAGTTCCTCACGTCCGGGGCCTACGACCGCCACCTCCGCGCGACCCGCCTGCGCTACCGGCGCCGCCGCGACGCCCTGGTCGACGCCGTCGCGGCCCGGACCCCCGGGGCCCGCGTCACCGGCATAGCGGCCGGGCTGCACGTCCTGCTGCGGCTGCCGCCCGGCACCGAGCAGTCGGTGGTCCAGGCGGCCCACTGGCAGGGCCTGGCGGTCCATGGACTCACTCGCTACCGGCACGCCGCCGCGCTCGCCGAGCCGGCCGACGCCCTCGTCGTCGGCTACGGGACACCGCCGGACCACGCGTGGTCGGGGGCGCTGGACGCGCTGTGCGCGGTACTGCCCGGATAATCGCGCGAATTACCCTCGGGAATGCCGTTCAACGGATATGGTCGCCCCATGAGCGAAAGCATTTCCCCGTCCCGCGTGGCCCTGAAGAAAATAACGCCCGACGTCTCCGCCGTGATGGGCTCCCTGCACGCCGCAGCCGTTTCCGCGGCCCAGGACGCCAAAATCGAACCGGAACTGCTGGAACTGGTCAGGATCCGCGCCTCGCAGATCAACGGCTGCGCGTTCTGCATCGACATGCACACCAGGGACGCCCGCGGCCGAGGCGAGACCGAGCAGCGCATCTACGCCCTGAACGCCTGGCGGGAGACGCCCTTCTTCACCGAACGCGAGCGTGCGGCACTGGCCTTGACCGAGGCGGTGACCCTCGTCCACGACGGCCACGTCCCGGACGCGGTGTACGCGGAGGCGGCCGGCGTCTTCGACGAGAACCAGATCGCGGCCCTCATCTGGTCGGCCACCGTCATCAACGCGTACAACCGGATCGCGATAGCGACGCGTATGGCGCCGAAGAGCTGAAAAAACAGAATTGAAGCAGTCGAATCGAAGCAGTCATGGAAAAACGCGCCGGGTCGAATTCGACCCGGCGTCGCCATTTCCTCGGATCAGTCGGCAGGCAGCGGCTCCATGAGGCCGTCCAGCCACCTCCGCCATTCCCCGGCCCGCTGAACCGGAGGCACCCGCATCGGCCGCCCGACCCAGCCCGTCACGGGCCGGATCCCGTGCAGCGCGTTCACCAGCCACACCTCCCGGCCGTCCAGCTCGGCCACCGTCCGCTCCCGGTGCGCGATCCGGATCCCGGACCGCAGTGCCCGCTCCTGGACCAGCCCGGCCGTCACCCCCGGCAGGACGGGCAGCCGGGGAGGCGGCAGGCACAGGGTGTCGTCCTCCCACCACAGCACGCTGGCCGTGGCCGACTCCAGCACCGTGCCCGAGGGCGCGATCAGCACCGCCTCCTGCGCGCCCTCGCCGGACGCCCGGCGGCGCACCCGGGCCAGGGTGTCCAGGTCCGGGCCCTTGCGGCGGGGCACGGTCCGCGGATCGGACTGACCCGCCGCCCACAGCCGCACCTCCGTGCCGAGCGGCGGAGCGGGCCGCAGCAGCAACCGCAACTCCAGGGAGCCCGCCGCGAGTTCCACCCGCGGGAACCACGCACCCGTGCGCGGCAGTACGGCGGTCACGTCCTGCCAGAACGCGGCGAGCCGGCGCGGCTGTGGCCCGCCGCAGTCGGCGCAGGCCCGCGCGAACCGCTCCCGGTGCCGGTCATAGGCCCGCACCCGGCCCTCGTGCACCAGCCACGAGTCCGCGGCGAGCAGCCGCCCCCCGGCCGCCTGGTCCGCGGCCGGGACCAGGCCACCGCCGGGCGTCCACGCCCACATGCCTTCCGCCACCGCCGGTGTCGTCACCCACAGCCTCCTCAGTACTTGCGTCCCGCGACGGCCGGTGCCCCGTGCCGGGGCCCGTACGGCGCGTGCTCCAGCCACGACCCGCACCACGGCAGCACCGGCGCCAGGGCCGCCGCCGTCCGCTGCCTGACCCGGACGATCCGGCGGCGCGGCCGCAGGTGGTCCAGGGCGGCGCCGGCGGCGGCACTGTTGAACAGGCCCGCCGCCCGCCGCACCTCCGCGAACCCGGCGACAGCCTCGCCGGTCCCCGCGGCGATCGCCTCGGCGGCGGCCGCCGCGTCCGTGATCCCGCTGTTCATCCCGCGTGCCCCGAACGGCGGGAAGAGATGCGCCGCCTCACCGGCCAGCAGCACCCGCCGGTGCCGATCGGTGAACGAGGCCGCCACCTTGCGCAGGAAGCGGTACGTCGACACCCACAGGATCCGCTCGCCGTAGCCGTCCCCGACGACCGAGGGCAGCCAGCGCCGCACGGCCTCCTCGGTGCCGAACTCCTCCGGCCGGTCGTCGTCCCGGCACTGGAGGTCGACCTGGAAGCCCCCGGTGAACGGCACCCGCATCACACTGCGCCCGCCCACCCCGGGATGCTCGTAGTGGAAGACCCGCTCCAGCGGCAGCTCGGCGCCCGGCACGTCGGCGACGTCCACGACGACGTGGAAGCCCTCGCCGTGCGTGCCCTCCAGGGCGATGCCCAGCTCGCGCCGGACCGTGGAGCGGGCCCCGTCGGCGGCGATCGCGAACGCGCCGGACCACACCCGCCCGTCCTCTCCGGTCAGCCGGACCTCCGACGCGCCGGTGCTCACGCCCGCCACGCGCGCGCCCCACACGAACTCCACCCCGGCCTCCGCACAGGCCGCGCGCAGGAACCGCTCGGTGTCCGTCTGGCGCAGGCTGGTGAAGGGCGGCGGGCCGGACGGGGGCGGGAACGTCCGGGAGTACACCTCACGTCCGCGGTAGAGGGTGCGCCTGGTGTGCCAGGTCCGGCCGTACGAGGTGATCTCGGCCGCGAGGCCGGGCCGCATCGCGTCCAGCAGACCGAGGGTCTCCCGGTGCACGAACAGGGCCCGGCTGCCCGGCCGTTCCCGGTCCTCCGGCTCCGCCTCCAGCAGGACGGCCGGCAGCCCGTGCGCCCGCAGCGCCAGAGCCGCCGACAGGCCCACGGGACCGGCGCCCACGACCAGGACCGGGGTCATGCCCGGGCCCCTTCGGTGAGCATCCGGGCGATCTCCACCCGCTTCACCTTCCACGTCGCGGTCATCGGCAGGTCCTCGAACCGCCACTGCCGCGGCTCGGCCATCGCCGGCAGTCCCGCCGTGGCCCGCCGCCAGCGCTCCGGGTCCAGGGGCCGCTCGCCGCGCACGCACACCACCGGCACCGGCTCCCGGTCCGCGCCCGGCACGATGACGACCTCGCGCAGCTCCTCCAGCCGGGACATCAGCGCGTCCTCGACCTCCAGATTGCTGTGCACGGCGTCGATCTGGTCGACCTCACGGTCGATCAGGTACAGCGCGCCCAGACGGCTCCGGTAACCCATGTCGCCCATCTCCCACCAGCCGTCGGTGAGCTGACGCTCGTAGCGCTCCGGCATGCCGAGGTAGGTGAGGATCCGGCCCCGGGTGCGGGCCTCGATCCGGCCGGGGGTGCCGGGCGGGACCCGCCCGCCCCCGGCGTCGGTGACCCGGACGCGGGTGAAGCCGGGTATCCCGAATCCGACCCGGCGGCCGTCCGCGCGGGCCGCACTGCGCCGCGTCACCACCTGGAACGCCACGGGGCCCGTCTCGCTCTGCCCGTACAGCTGGACCAGCCAGGGCGTACGGCGCCGCGAGGCGCCCAGCAGGCGCCGGACGGTGCGCGGATGGATCGCGTCGAACGTCGAGCCGTACGCCCGGACCCGGGACAGCGGGGCACCGGGCGCGTCGGCCAGCTCCTCCCACAGCACGAACGTGTTGGGGTGCGTCTCCACGATGCCGGGCCGGTGCCGGACCAGCAGCGGTCCCACCACGGCCGGATCCGGGTCGGTGATCAGCACCAGCGGGCTGCCGAAGTGCAGCAGGACGCCGAGCAGATGGTAGAAGCGCGAGTGCACGAACGACATGTGCAGCGCCGCCGGCTCGCCCCGCGTGGGCCAGCCCATCGCCTGCTGCGGCACCAGCCGGTTCCACATGGTGTGCGCGCAGTGCACGGCCAGTTTGGGGACGCCGGTCGTGCCCGAACTGTGGGTGATCAGGGCGGGTTCGCGGGGATGCAGCCGGACCGGCGGGGGCGGCTCCGCGCCGGCGAACTTCGCCAGGGGCTCCGCCCCGGCCGCGTCGTCCACGCAGAGCGTCCGCCGCACGAGGCCGGAGAGGGCGAGTTCCTTCAGGCCGTCCAGCGTGGTGCTGTCGGTGATCAGCCAGGGCCGGCGCAGTCGTTCCAGCAGCTGCCCGGCCACCGCCGGGGCCAGCGCGGGCGACAGCAGCACCGGCACCGCTCCGATACGGGACACGGCGCAGGTCAGCAGCATGATGTCGACGTTGTCCGCCTTGTGCACGACGACCTGCTCCGAGGGCCGCACCCCGGCCTCCCACAGCCGGCCGGACAGGTCCTCGACCAGGTCGGCCAGCACGGTGTAGCTCAGGTCGAACCCGAGGGCCGGAGCGACGTCCAGCGGCCGGTCCAGGGTGACGAAGACGGCCCCGTGCCGGTCGGCCGCACGCCGGAAGACCGGTCCCAGATAGAAGCCGCGGTCGGCGAGCACAGACTGTCGCATGGGGTGGTTCCTTTCCGAGAGGTTCACCAGGCGCCCCGTCGCACCAGATGGCGGCGCAGCTTCCCGGTCGGGGTGCGCGGCAGGGACGGGACGAAGCTGACGCTTCGGGGGACCTTGAACGCGGCGAGGCTCTCCCGCGCCAGGACGATGAGCTCGTCCGCCAGGCCGTCCCGCACCGGCGCGGCGGGGACGACGAAGGCCCGCAGCCGGCTCGCGCCCCGCCCGTCGGGCACGGCCGCGACCACCACCTCCCGCACCGCCGGATGGCCGCGCAGCACGGCCTCCACCTCCAGCGGCGAGACGGTGATGCCGCCGACCATCTCCATGTCGTCGGCCCGCCCCAGATGCCGGAAGGAGCCGTCCGGTTCGCGGCACGCCCGGTCCCGGGTGGCCAGCCAGCCGCCGACCAGGGTCCGGGCGGTCTCCTCCGGGCGGTTCAGATAGCCGGGCGTCACCGTCGGCCCGCGCACCCACATCTCGCCCTCCTCGCCGTCCGGCACCGGGTGGCCGTCCCCGTCCCGCAGCTCCACCTCGAAGCCGGGCACGGGACGGCCGACGGTCCCCGGCTGGTTGTGGGCGAAACCGTTGGCGCAGAAGGCGTGACCGGCCTCCGTGGAGCCGATCTGCTCCAGCACGGGTGCGCCGAGCAGCGAAGTCACCTGCTGGGCGAGCCCCTCGGGCAGCCCCTCGCCGGCCGACACCGCGGCCCGCACCGAGGCGAAACAGCCCTCGTGACCGTGGCCCCGCTCGGCCACCAGCGCGGCGTACGCGGACGGCACGGAGTACAGCAGCGTCACCCGGTGCCGGGCGACGAGTTCGTCGAGGATCGCCGGGGTGGGCCGCCGGTCCACCAGCACCGCGGACGAGCCGGAGAACAGCGGGAAGACGAAGGCGTTGCCGAAGCCGTAGGCGAAGAACAGCTTCGACACCGACAGGGTGACGTCCTCCGCGGTGATCCGCAGCACCCGCCGGCCGACGAGGTCGTGGTACGCCCGCGGGTCGCCGTGCGTGTGCACGACGCCCTTGGGGCGGCCCGTGGTGCCGGAGGTGTACTGGACGTAGAGCGGGGTGTGCGCGTCGGCCTGGTGGGCGGGCGCGGGCTCGGCGGCGGGGGCGAGCGCCATCAGCTGGTCGGCACCCAAGCGGGCCCGTCCGGCGAACCGCTCCTCCAGACCCGGCCCCGTCACACAGAGCACGGCCCCGGTGTCCTCGGCCAGGAACGCGTGGTCGGCCGCCGGGAGTTCGGGGTTGACCAGGACCGCGACGGCGCCCAGACGGGCGGTGGCGAGGAAGGCCGTCACCCAGGCGAGGGAGTCGGGCAGCGCCAGCAGCACACGGTCCCCGGGGCGTACCCCGTGCCCGGCGAGCACGGTGGCGGCCCGGGCCGCCAGGCCGTGCACCTCGCCGTGGGTCCAGGCCCGGTGCCCCTGGTGGAAGGCGGTCCGCCCGCCCCACCCGCGCCGCTCGGCGAGCTCCGCGAGCTGGGCCGCGAGGTTCCCGGGCGCCTCGGCCTCGGCGGGGTGCAGCAGGGCTTGCGGACTGGTCATCGCCGCGCCTCCTCGGCCGCACCGGCCCAGTCCCCCGGCGGAGCATGCTGCCGGATCCGGTCGGCCGTGTGCTGGTGCAGGGCCCGCATCGGGGCCGCGGTCTTCAGCAGCATCTCCTCGTACTCCGCGTCCGGATCGGAGCCGAGGACGATCGCCCCGCCCGCACCCAGATGCATCTGGCCGTCGGCGAACACGGCCGTACGGATGACGATGCTGAGGTCCGTGCCGCCGCCGCACCCGAAGTAGCCGAGGGCGCCCGAGTACACGCCCCGGGCCTCGGACTCCAGCGAGTCGATGATCTCCAGCGTGCGCAGCTTCGGCGCGCCGGTCATCGAGCCGCCGGGGAAACAGGCCCGTACACAGTCCACCGCGTCCGTGTCCGCCCGCAGCCTGCCCTGCACGGTCGAGACGAGCTGGTGCACGGTGGCGTACGTCTCCGTGGCCATCAGCTTGGAGACCCGCACGGAGCCCGTCCGGCAGACCCGGCCCAGGTCGTTGCGGAGCAGATCGACGATCATGAGGTTCTCGGCCCTGGTCTTGGCGTCCGACGCCAGCGCGTCCCGCAGCCGGGCGTCCTCCTGAGGCCCCTCGCCCCTCGGCGCGGTCCCCTTGATCGGCTTGGCCTCGGCGGTGCCGTCCCGCCCGATCCGCAGGAACCGCTCGGGCGAGGACCCGGCCACCTCCAGCTCCCCGAACCTCAGGAACGCCGCGTACGGGGCCGGGTTGTCGCGGCGCAGCGTCCGGTAGAACTCCAGCGCGTCGGGCGGAGCGGGCAGGCGGGCGGCGTTGGTCAGGCAGACCTCGTAACTGGTGCCCGCCCGCAGCTCCCGCTTGCACGCCTCGATGTCCGCGAGATACGTCGCCCGGTCGCGCACCAGCCACGGCTCGGCGGCGCCGGGGTCCGCCGGGGCGGGCGTCACGGGCAGCGGCGGGCGCTGCGTCGCCACGCAGGTGAGGTCGGCCAGGGCGCTCTCCAGCCAGTCGGCGGCCTCCCGCGCGGCCTGCGGGGTGTCCTCCGCGAGGCAGACGGCGTACGTGAAGCCCTCCTGGTGGTCCACCGCGATCACCCGGTCGGCGAACAGCCAGGCGGCGTCCGGGACGGGGGAGCGGTGCCGGTTGGGCGACCCGCAGTCCGCCTTCACCTCGTAGCCGAAGTAGCCGACGTACCCTCCGGTGAAGTCGAACGGCAGCCCGGTCGCGTCCACGCGGCGGCTGCTCAACTGCCGCTTGAGGTAGTCGAAGACACTGGCAGCGACCTTCCTCACCGGCCGCCCCGCCCGCTCGATCTCGCAGCGCCCGGTTTCGACGTCGTACCGTACGAACTCGGCGAGCGGCCCGCTGCCGTCCCCGAAGAACGAGAACCGCGACCGCCCCGGCTCCACGAGCGAACTGTCCAGCCAGAACGCCCGCGGGGCCCCCGCGTACATCCGCCCGAACGCCGCCTCGGCGTCCACGGCCCCTGCGATCCGCCGGCTGTGCAGCCGGTACCCGACCCGGTGAGGCCGGCGGGGGCGGGGGATGGTGGCGGCGGGAGGGGCGCCGCCGCCGGAGGGGACGGGGGTTCCAGCGCCCGCGGACGGACCGACCCCGGAGGGTGACACGGTCCCTCCGGACGGCGCGGCGGAGGCGGACGTACCGGCCCCGGAGGACGAAACAACCCCTTCGGACGGCGCACCCCCGTCCGACTCCCCGCGCCCGGCGTCGGACGCAGTCGCCCCGTGGCCCGGGACCTCCGCCCGGGCCGCAGCCGCAGGCCGACGCTCCCCTGCCCGTGACAGCGACACCCCCGCCTCGCACTCCGGTACCGCCACCCGGCGCCGGACCGCCTCCGGGGACGGCACCGCCGTGTTCTTCGTGCGCAGCTTGCCGGCCCGCTTCGCGGTCAGGTTGCGGAAGTTCACGAGCATGCGGTGGCCGAACTCCGTGAGGACGGACTCCGGGTGGAACTGCACGCCCCACAGCGGCCGCGTCCGGTGCCGCAGGCCCATCAGGACGCCGTCCTCCGCCCAGGCCGTGGCCTCCAGCATCTCCGGCAGCGGTTCGCGCACGGACAGCGAGTGGTAGCGGACGGCGGTGAAGTTCTGCGGCAGGCCCTCGAACAGATCGCGCTCGTCATGCCGGATCGTCGAGAGATGCCCGTGCCGCGGCTCCGGTGCGGGCCCCACCACCCCCCGCTCCCCGAGTGCGATCCCCTGATGGCCGAGACACACGCCGAGCACGGGAACCGGGGAGGTCGCGACCAGCCTGGCCGCGATGCCGAAGTCACGCGCGTCCGCCGGGTGCCCGGGCCCCGGGGACACCACCAGGTTGTCGAACTCCCGGAGATCCGGCACCCCGTCGGCGGCGGTGTCGTTGCGGACGACCACCGGCTCCTCGCCGTTGACCTCGGCGATCAGCTGGAACAGGTTGTACGTGTACGAGTCGTAATTGTCGATGAGCAGGGTCTTCACCCGCCCACCTCCCTCTGTTCGTTCGCGGGCCTACATGGCCCGGCGTTTGTGCCGGCCGCGGAGCGCCTGGAGCGACGGGTACAGCCATTTCCTGAAGAAACGCTGGAGCCGCGGCATGAGAATCCAGGTGACAAGGGCCGTCACGCACAGGCATAACAACAGCGTGCGGAACAGTGCATTGAGGTCACCGAGATAGGGAAGCACCGTCAGATTGAACAGGAGCACCGGAGGGAAAACTGCGCTCATATTCACGAACCACAGTTTCCATTTCGATGGCGGAGCCGGTGGCGCGGGTGTCAGAGTCTGCGCCTCGAACCAGGCCCGGGCGCCCCGCACCCGCCTGCGCGCCGCCTCCTGGGCGAGCCCTTCCAGCCGGGCGTCCCACTGCGCCCGGGAGGGCGATTTCTCCCAGGCCAGGGCCGAACCCTCGCTGGCGAAGCGATAGACGACATGCCACTCCGCCCCTCCGTCGACAAGTACCCCACCCCCCAGAAACCCCGGTTGCCGCGCGGTCGCGCCCAGCATGGCCCACCCCCAGGAGTGGAAGTCGGCCGCACGGCCCGGCGTCACGCGATAGGCCACGGTGACCGTGACGGGATTACTGGTCACGCCGTACCGTACGGAAAGCGGTTCACCCGCGTTCAAGTTTCAACGAACAATTTTCCGATCGTCCGGAACGTGAAGCTTTTCAGCAGGTGGGAATCCCCAGGATCACCTGGGCGTCCGGACCTCCGGCCTCTCCTCCCGCTCGACCGGCGCCTCCCCGAACCGCGACAGCGCCAGCGCCCCGGCCACCGCCACCGCGAAACCGAGCACCGCCGCCCACCCCAGCCCGGGCCGCGTGCGGTCCCCGAGCCACACCACGCCGATCAGCGCGGGCGCGACCGTCTCCCCGAGCACCAGCCCGGCGGTCGCGGTGGTCACCGACCCGCGCTGGAGGGCGGAGGTCAGCAACAGGAACGCGGCCCCGCCCCCGAGCAACAGCGCGTACACCGCCGGGTTCGTGACGAGCGCACCGGGCGTCAGCCCGTCGATCAGCCGCACCGCCACCTCCACCACCCCGAACCCCAGCCCGGCACCGAGCCCGAGCGCGAGCGCCCGTCCCCGCTCCGGCAGCCGCCCTCCCGCCGCCCCGAGCAGCAGCACCCCGAACGCCGCCGCGAGCATCGCCCACTTCAGCCAGACCTGTCCGCCCTCGTCGCCCTCCGCCCCGGACGCCAGTCCGAGCAGCGCGAGCCCGGCGCACACCACCCCCACCGCCGCCCACTCCAGGCGGCTCAGCCGCACTCTGAGCAGCCGCGCCGCCACCACCGCCGTCACCGCGAGACTCGCGGCCAGCGCCGCCCCCACGGCATAGATCGGCACCGACCGCAGCGCGATGATCTGGAGCAGGAAGCCGAGCCCGTCCATCCCGAGCCCCACCAGATACCGCCACTGCCGCAACGCCCGCCACAACAGCGCCACGTCCCCGCCCGGACCGCCCGCCACCGCCCGCGCGGCCATCGCCTGCAACACCGTCGCCGTACCGAAGCAGACCGCCGCACCAAGGGCGCACACCATTCCAAAGATCACAAAACGACAGTAGGGGAGGGGGCGTGAGCCGGGGGGCCATGCGCGCCCGCTCACACCGGTCTCTAGGCTGACCGCTCGGCAGTACATGACAGGAACACGCGGTACACCACGGGGACACGGGGAGACACACGCATGGCTGAGACACGGCGGCGACTGCGCTCGAGCACGGTGGTGCTGGGCGGCATGGGGGTCCTCGCGGCGGCCCTGTCCGCGTGCGGCTCCGAGCCGGACCGCCGCTGCGTGGACCGGGACAGCTACGACTACATCAACGGCTACAAGATCGTCGCCGACAAGAACTGCGCGTCCGGCTCCTCGTCCTCCTCCTACGGCAAGAGCCGCAAGAAGACCGGCAGGACCACCACGGACGCCGACTGGTACTACGACGCCGACGTCAGCGGCCGCTACGCCGACAACGGCACCTTCAGCCGCAGCGAGGCCGTCGACCGGGGCGGCTTCGGCTGCTCGGGCTCCGGCAGCGGCGGCGGCTGACCGGGGTCGTACGCATGGAACGCCACACCATCACCCCCCGCCCCGGCTGGCAGCAGACCGTCGAGGAGCAGGGCCTGGTCTATCCCCTCACCCGCTACCCCGACGACTCCCTGCGCCCCTACTGGGACGAAAGCGCCTACTACGTCTTCACCCTCCCGGAGATCGAGGCCCTGGAGGAGGTCGTCGAGGAACTCCACGGCATGTGCCTGGCGGCGGCCGACCACATCGTCACCGAGGACCGCTTCGCGGACCTGGGCATCACCGACCCGCGCCTGGCCCGGACGGTCGCCGAGTCCTGGCACCGGCGCGCCGAACTCCCCTCCGTCTACGGCCGTTTCGACCTCCGCTACGACGGCACCGGCCCGGCCAAACTCCTGGAGTACAACGCCGACACCCCCACCTCACTGGTGGAGGCCGCGTCCCCCCAGTGGTTCTGGATGGAGGACCGCTTCCCCGGCGCCGACCAGTGGAACTCCCTCCACGAACGCCTGATCGACGCCTGGCGGAAACAGGCCGCCCTCCTCCCGCCGGGCAGCCCCCTGTACTTCGCGTACTCCTCCGCCGACGAACTCGGCGAGGACATGATGACGGTCGCCTACCTCAAGGAAACGGCCGAGCAAGCGGGCCTGGCCACCGACTGGATCTCCATGGAGGAGATCGGCTGGGACCGCCTCTCCGGCCGCTTCGTCGACAACCGCCTCCGCTTCATCCGCAGCATCTTCAAGCTCTACCCCTGGGAGTGGCTCACCACCGACCGCTTCGCCGACCACGTCCTGGACACCCTGGACAACGGCGGCGGCACGGGCACGACCCTCTGGATCGAGCCGGCCTGGAAGATGCTCCTCAGCAACAAGGCGCTCCTGGCCATCCTCTGGGAGCTGTACCCCGGCCATCCCAACCTCCTCCCGGCCTACCTGGACGACCCCCGGGAGCTCATCACCACGGGCTGGGTGGCCAAGCCCCTCCTGGGCCGGGAAGGCGCCGGCGTCACGATCCACGAGCCCGGTTCCCCTCCCACCCTCCGCGACGAACCCTGCTGCTACCAGCAACTGGCCCCGCTCCCCGACTTCGACGGCAACCGGGTGGTCCTGGGCGCCTGGGTGGTGGAGAACGAGTCGGCGGGCCTGGGCATCCGGGAGAGCTCGGGCTTGATCACGGATGAATACGCCCGCTTCCTGCCCCACGTGATCCTTTAGAGCTCCCGCAGCTATCGGAGACCGATCGGCTGCACTGGCTTGATCGCATCGCTCGCCCGCTCCGGGCGTCTCCTCACAGACAACCCACAGACTCCCGGCCCCGTCCTCTGTGACGCGAGAGGCGCCCGGGACCGGCGGGACGTCTGCGCACGGGGTTGTGAGGAGAGGATCATTGATCCGTGCCCGTCGAATATGTGTGACCGCCGTGGCGGTGCTGGCGGCCCTGGCGGGCTCGCCCGGACCGGCACAGGCTGAACAGTCCCAAGAGCCGGGGCGGTTGAGCGCGACGGACGACAACCCCCTTCCGCCGGGGTGGCGGATCGGCGGGGAGGGCGGGGCGCGCGAGCTGGTCTGGCGTGCGCCGAAGGCCGTGCCCATGGGGGATGCGCGGGTCGAGTTCCGTACCGCGGACCGGCTGCTCGGGGTGCCGAAGCCGGCGAGGGACGGGCGGACCTTCCGCCTCCCCCTCGGCGAGGCGCGGCCCGAGCAGCTGACGGACCTTCACGTGACGGCCGCGGGGCGCCGGCTGGACGCGGCGGCCGACGACAAGCACAGCTCCGGCTCGCGCGTGCCACGGATACCCCCGCAGGCGGCCGCCAACGGCGTTGATCCGGGCAAACCCGGCTCGTACCGCACGGTCACCGGGGAGTACGACCTCGCCCCGGTGCGCCTGCCCGGGTTCGACACCCCGGTGGAGATGACCGCCGAGGTGGTGGCGCCGAAGGGTGCCACCGGCAGCCGGCCGCTCGCGCTGTTCCTGCACGGCCGCCACAGCACCTGCTACAAGCCGGGCTCCGAGGACGACGTGACCGGCGACTGGCCCTGTGCGGACGGCCACAAGCCGATCCCGAGCCACCGGGGCTATCTGCGCGACCAGCGACTGCTGGCCTCCCAGGGCTATGTGACGGTGTCGATCTCGGCGAACGGCATCAACGCCCAGGACTGGGAGGCCGAGGACGCCGGCGCGCAGGCGCGTTCCTCGCTGGTACGGCAGCACCTCGCCCGCTGGGCCGACTGGACCGCCCATCGCTCCTCCGCCCCGGCCGTCGTACGCAAGGCGGCGAAGGCGGACCTCTCCCGTGTCCTGCTCGTCGGCCACTCACGCGGTGGCGAGGGCGTCAACCGGGCCGCCATGGACAGCCTCTACCCGCCGCCGGCCGCCGAGGACGGCTACCGGGGCCCGGTGCGCTGGAAGGTGCGCGGGACGGTGCTCATCGGTCCGACGATCTTCGGCCGGAATCCGGTGGCCGACGTGCCGTCCGTGACGCTGCTGCCGGGCTGCGACGGCGACGTGTCGGACCTGCAGGGCGAGGACTTCGTCGACGGGACGCGCGGGATCAGCCGGGGCAGGGCGCTGCACAGCGCGGTCTACATGGTCGGCGCCAACCACAACTACTTCAACAGCGAGTGGACCCCGGGCGAGGCCGTCGCACCCGCCAGGGACGACTTCGGGACCGACCCGGAGCAGCCGGACCCGGTGTGCACACCGGGTGCCGCGACCCGGCTGACCGCCGCCCAGCAGCACAAGGCGGGCGCCACGTACATCGCCGCGGCGGCCCGGCTCTTCATCGCCGGGGACGATCGGGTGCGTCCGCTGCTCGACGGTTCCGGCAAGCGGGCCCCGTCCGCGGACCCGGCCCGGGTGCTGACCCACGCGGTCGGCGGCCGTCGCAGCGGTGGTTTCCTGCCGGACGGCGGGGCGAAGGTGACCGGCGCCCGGCTGTGTTCGGCGATCGACCCCGACCCGGCCGTGGCCTGTCTGGACCCGGAGACCCCCGGATCGTCACCGCACTTCGCGTCGTGGGAGACGGAACAGGAGACCGGCCGCAGCGCTGTGGACCTGAAGTGGTCCGCGCCGGGCCGGGCCGCGCGAATCACTCCGGCCGAGCCCCTCTCCCTCCGCGGCTCCCAGAAGCTCGCGCTCCGGGTCTTCGTACCGCCGAACACGACCGGCACGAAGTTCGACGTGTCCGTCACCGACTCCGCCAAGCGTCGGGTGACGCTGGGCTCGGTCCGGGTGGACGGGCTCCCGGGCTCCGCGAACACCGCCTCCTACTGGGCTCGGGAGCTGCGCGTCCCGCTGTCGGCCGCGACCCGGGCCGGGCTCGATCTCAGGCATGTCAAGTCCCTTGAGCTGACGCCCCGTTCGAAGTCCGGGCGGGCCTGGCTGATGGACGCCTGGGGCTGGGCGCCCGGCACTCCGGCGGTGAAGGCGGCAGCACTGCCGCGTGTCGACGTGGGCCGCATGATCGTCAAGGAGGGCGACTCGGGCACCCGCACCTACCGGATCCCGGTCGAGATCTCCGGGCACGGCAGCGGGCAGGTCCGCGTGTACGTCCTCGACCAGGACAGCGGCCGGGCCGAGAACCGCCTCGTGACCGTACGGCCCGGCAGCCACGCGATCGACGTGCCGGTCGAGGTGAAGGGCGACACGGTCTACGGCGACGACGTGGAGCACGACATCGCCGTCAAGGCCGTCCGGGGCGCCGTCGTCGGCAAGCACCGGGGCGGGCTCACCGTCGAGAACGACGACCCTGCGCCGGTGATCACCCTGTCGCCGGTCGCGGACCGGGTGACCGAGGGAGAGACGCTGACCTGGCGGTTGTCCGTGGAGGAGCCCACGGCGGTGGATCTCTGGGAGCCGGTGCGGGTGCTTCCGGTCACCGAGGGCGCCGAGCTGTCGACCAAGGACGTGGACCCGCAGTGGCTCGAGGAGTGGTCCGGTGACGTGCCCGACCCCGAGCGGCCGCTGTCCGACGCGAACCTGTGGGTGTGGCTGAACATCCCGCCCGGGAGCACCAGCGTGGACTTCGTCGTGCCGACCGTGCGGGACCAGGTGGCCGAGCCGACCGAGTCGATGCGTCTCGCACTGACCGACAGAAACGCCGAGCCGCTGCCCGGCAAGCCGGTGCTGACGGGGACGGTGCTCGACACGCCCTAGGCAGTGTCTTTCCGATCATCTGATCGTTGGGTCGGTCGTGAGGGATGGGGAGATATCTGACGCTGCGTGGACGGTGATCGAGCCTTTGCTG